>JAUVLS010000105.1 GCA_030600625.1 Bacteroidales bacterium | reverse complement strand
AAGCGATTGGTTTAAATTATTGAAAGTAAAATCTACCTGAGTTAAAAGTTTTCCGCTAAAGTCCAGTGCTTCTATTGTATTTTCAAAAGTTGGAACTTCAGGATTATTAACAATTGCAGCAATTTCATCATCGTGATGCTTAATTGCTTCCCGGTAAGCAGGAACAAAATGTTCAACTTTAATTAACTCAAAGGGTGGAACACCATAAGGAGTTTCAAATTTACTTAATAAGGGGTTTTCCATTTCAACGGGTTTTTGAGTACATGATGCAAGGAAAAGACCTAGTGCAAGTACCATTAATGTTATTTTTTTCACGGCTTTAAGATTTATTAGGTTTTAATATTAAATACTGATAATAGGACTCAAATTTATAATTATTCTGATGAATAAAAAACGGTAATTTATTTTACCTTTTTCATAAATGAGCTTTTAATAAAGCTCCAAAAAAAGAACATAACTACACTAAAATTAACATAGATGGTGTACATTTGATCTTTTTCAAAACAAAATGATCAGGTATTTTATACATATAGCTTATAACGGATCAAATTATCGGGGTTGGCAAAGACAACGTAATGTGCTCTCTATTCAAGAGATCTTTGAAAATAAGCTGGAGCAAGTTTTCAAATATAAAATACCCTGTCTTGGATGTGGCAGAACTGATGCAGGAGTACATGCATCTCAATATTTTTTTCATATTGATTTAAAAAACGATGTGCAAGCCGACTTAAAATTCATATTAAATAAAATGTTGCCAAAAGATATTTCTGTTTTTGATGTAATAAGAATGGAAGGTGAGCCTCATGCACAATTTGATGCAGTGGAAAGAACTTATGACTACTTTATTCATACAACAAAAGATCCATTTATTGCTGATTTAAGCTCGTTTTACTTGCTGGGAAATGTCGATTTCAATAAAATAAAGAAAGCTATTTTAATAATTCCAAATTACACTGATTTTCGAGCTTTTTGTAAAACTCCGGACAGACATAACAATACAATTTGCAATGTTAAATCAGTAAAGTTTTTTTATAACCAAAATAAAGATCGTTTGCGTTTTCAGTTTACTTCCAATAAATTCCTAAAAAGTATGATCAGGATTATTGTTTACAAACTTCTTGAAATTGGAACAGGGAAATTAAGCGTCGAAGAATTTGAGCACTTTTTAAAAAGCAAAGAGATACCACGATTCAATAATCTTGCTTATCCACAAGGACTTTATCTTTCAAAGATTACTTATCCATTCATAAATATTACACCAAGGACAGAAATGTTTACAATATTTCAAAACGGAAAAGAGAATTTCTGGCAGGAAGTATAATTTTATTAGGTTTGTTTATTAATTAAACATTTCAAGTTTATAATTATTCTTATAATAAAAAATTGGTAGTTTTATGTCATAAATTAGTTTCTGTCTATGAAGAATTTTGTAAGAATATTAGCATTTCTTTTATTAATAGGTACAACGATAATTTTTATTCTTAAAATCAAGGTAAATATACCAATAAGTCATACGCACTTATTGGCTTTGTTTATTATTGGAGCAATAAGCCTTATTTGGGCAAATAAAAGGAATTTTTCGAATAAGTAATTTATATGACTAAATATCAACCTGAACCATATTGGACTGAAGTAGCAAAAAGAATAAAATCACGAGAAGGAGAAAACATTATTGCTGGTGATGATGAACCTTTTTACAGATATAAGCGCAAGAAATTTCTTTCAATGCTTAATACTGTATATTTTAAAGATAAAAGTGTTCTTGAGATAGGATGTGGACCAGGAGGAAATTTGCAAGAGATATGGAAGAAGTCACCTTTGAGATTAGCAGGAGTGGATATTTCTGCGGAAATGATTGAGCTTTCAAGAAATAAATTACCTCGGGAAATAGAATTGATAAAAATAGATGGTACAAGTTTGCCTTTTAAAAATCGGGAGTTTGACTATGTATTTACTGCAACAGTTTTACAGCATAATACAAATGAAGAAATGTTGAAAAAAATTATGGCTGAATTATGTAGGGTTGCAGGTGATAAAGTTTTTCTTTTCGAAAGGATTGAGAGTAACATTAAAGGAGATGATTTGTGCTTAGGAAGACCTATTAATTATTATGAGCAAATTTGTAATTCACATGGTTTTAAATTGATTAACACAGAGTTTATTAATATCCGTGTAAGCTATTATATTTCCGGAATTATTCGAAAAATATTTAGCCCTAAAACAAGACAAGAAGGTGAACCCCTGAGCAAAATTGCTATTCTATTACAGGATATTACTCTACCTGTAACAAAACAACTTGATAAACTATTTACGTCCAGAAAGGATGTTGCTAAGTTAGAATTCAAACGATTAGCAATTGCTCAATGATTATTGAAGCGATGACTATGGATTTATCCAGATAATGAAATTACCAATTTGTATTTTCTAATTTAGATTTCATAACTTGTAAATTATTTCATTTAATAGAAAACAAAAAAAAATTACCTTTAAATTTTAATAGCTAATTATAGTCAAGCTATATTAGCACGACACCATATTGTAACTAATAAATTGAAAATATGAAGAAAGTATTGATTGTTTTATTAACGGGGTTTATGTTTTTTTCAGTTCAAGGGCAGGAAAAAGCAGGTAAGCAAAAACTTACACGTACAGAGAAAAAGGAGTTAAAACGCCAACAAAATGAAGATGCTAAAAAAATTGTAGATGCTATTATTGAGGCAAGACAATTTGTGTTAGAGGCTAATCTTATAAAAGGCAAGCGTGGACAAACTTTTTCGGTAAGTAGTAATATTAATTTCATAATGGTTGATTCTAATAAAGCTGTATTCCAGTTTGGTTCAGCTCATACAATTGGTGTTAATGGTGTAGGCGGTGCTACCGTGGAGGGTAAAATTACCCAATATGATGTAAATAAAAGAGAAAAATCAGGATCGTATTTTATCCGGATAAATATTTCAGCTACAACCGGTTTTTATGAAATAAGATTAGAGATTTCATCTACAGGGATGGCAGATGCCCAAGTGACAGCATTATCAAATAAAAAAATTGGCTATTCAGGAAGGATAATCCCATTGCATGAATCCCGTGTATTTCAGGGAATGTCGTATTGATTATGTTTAATATTTTATTTAACCTTTAATTTGTCACCGGTTGTTTCTATAATATTTTGATAATATTCTTCAGAGTATCCGGGTTGTTCTATCCCAGGTGTGGAGAACTCTTTATCAAATAAGCGTCTGACATAATTGGAGCTATCACCCTGGTGTTTTTTAATGTTTCCATCGGAGAAGGTAACCAAAAGTTGATTTCCAAAATTATTCCATGTATTAAATGTCTGAGCTGATTTTTGGGTTGAAAATTCACTAACTAATTCTATGGCTTCATCCGGATTTATTTTGTAAAGTTCATTGGCTTTTTTGTCTATGGCGTTTACTTCCTCCAGATAACTTAGTTCTAATTCATCTTGTTTAGCTTTAATTGTTGGCATTACTCTGTTCATAATAGAATATGCAAAATTTGCTACCCGGTTAAATAACCAAAATGCAGAAGTTTCACTATAATTCATTATATCTCCATTTCCCATTTTAAAATTTTCAGGTGCTTGCTGTAAACCGGCATATAATGGAGTGTAAACAGTTAAATAAGTATCATCTACTCCAAACCAACAAATACCACCAATCGGATCAGGTAAATGTGAGCGGGATTGTGTTACAATGGAGTATGCAGTTTGTTGTGTTGATATTGCTCTTTCGTTAAAATATTGCTGTCCATCTGCTTCCCAGTATAATGGTCGCCAACGAACTGTGCTACCAAAAGGACCGGCACCAGCATCTTTTGTCATATCCATTGGAGTATCCTGGTAATAATCGCGCATCATATTCATAAGATCTCGCACTCCCAGCTTTCTGTCAGGCTTAATATATAATGGAAACCTATTTTCCAGATTTTCACCCATTACATAATCCAGGTATTTTTCCATTCCACTTGCTACTTTATTAAAACCTGCATAAACTCGTGCTTCGCAGAATCTTGCAGCACCAAAACTTATTGGATTGTACACAGCAGCAAAACTAAATTCTTCATGTTTTAAATTGTCATCAATAAATCCCATTTCCTTTGCAAAAGTGATAAGGTCTTTATCATATATGCAATCAAGTTCTGGTAAATACAAATATTTATCGTTGTTTATGTATTTTGTTGATATAGAGTTCTTTTTATTTTCTTCAGGGAAATGAGTTATTCTGGCGTGGTTTGCATGACCTGATATAAATCCGTCAGGAATTTTTTGTGCTACCCAAACGGCTCCTTTCTTACCATGATCTTTACCAATAAGTTCTAAAATCCAGACTTCATTTTTATCAGCAATAGTGAACGATTCTCCTGAACTTGCATAACCATAGTTTGATACTAAAAAATGAAATGTTCGTATGGCTTCGCGGGCATTGCTTGCACGTTGTAAGCTTAACCATATTAAGCTGCCAACATCAATTATAGCTGTACTGTCAATACATTCAGATCTGCCACCCCAGGTCGATTCGCTGATAACTATCTGGTGTTCGTTCATATTGCCAATTACACGGAATGTATGATTTACTTGTGGGATAGTTCCTAATTTTTTACCTGTTATCCAATCAATTATTTCTACATGAGTATTTGCAGTATGATCTTTTGCTGCCCAAAAATAGAGTGCTCCATAAATATCATGCGAATCACATGCATAAGATGTCATTACCGAACCATTGGCAGAAGCACTTTTTGTTACCATAAAGTTGGTGCAGGCATAGCTGGTTTGTATAAAAAGGGAAAGAGCAATTATAATAGATAAGATAATATTTTTCATAATTTGAATTTTATATTTGTAAACGAGAAAAATATTAAAAATATCAGGAAATAAAAAGATTTTTCTGAATTATATAAAATTCTTACAGTTTTGAAATAATGTGGTGATACATTTATACTATGACTACTATCTTACCGGGAAGATTTTTACTTCGGAAATGCATGTGTCATCATATTTAGACCCCTTGTATATATCACGAATTTTAATTTCGATCTTGTTCATAAAGATTGGTTTATCGAATTCTATATATTGCATAGCCATTGTGTCTTTTAGAGTATATGATCGAAAATGAGTTTCAGAAAATTCATTATCACATTTCAGCAAGAGTTTTTTTACCCGGTTGTTTTGTTTGTAGGTATTCTCATCTTTTGCATATCCGTTTATGATACCTATTTTTTTAATTTTATATGATCCTTTTAAATAATCATCCTCGTCAATTTCCATATGTGGCGACATGCTTATTGTAATAAATTCATTTTTACCAAAATCCTCTTTGCCTTCAACCCAGGCTGTTTCCGGATGTTCATCAACAATATTCCAAGCCGAATATCGATTGTTTTCATCTTTCAGTTCCGAACTGGCAGAAAGCCCACTTACAAATAGTTCCGGTTTATCAATTACAATGTTAAAATCAGGTTCAATATCAGTATAAATCGTTGAAGTTGGTAAACTCCAACCTTTAGCATTAGTATAAGTTTTTAGTTTCAATTGTCCATCATCTTCATATATTTCATGGAAAAATGCGGTTCTGCTTACCATCTGGTTATAGGGAATTTCTGAATCGAAAAAAACAGAGATCGTGTCAATTGTTCCCTTCCATGAAGCACCTGTAGTTAAAATGTAAGTTACTTCAAAATCATCCCGATAAGGATTAACATACTCTTGTGAATAAGTGTTCGTAATATGTTTGGTCTCTCCTTTTTTAAAATGTACTTCAAAACATTCATATAATTTTT
>JAUVLS010000029.1 GCA_030600625.1 Bacteroidales bacterium | reverse complement strand
AATAATCAAGCCGTAAAACTTGCAAAAGGACAATATATATTATTATTAAACCCTGATACTGTTGTTGAAGAAGATAGTTTTGAAAAATGTGTTCGGTTTATGGATTCGAAACCTGAGGTTGGGGGATTAACTGTTAAAATGATTGATGGTAAAGGCCGATTTTTACCGGAATCAAAAAGAGCATTGCCAACTCCCAAAGTTGCTTTTTATAAAATATTTGGATTCTCGAGCTTGTTTCCTAAGTCTAAAAAAATTGCCCGGTATCATTTGGGACATCTTAATAATAATGAAATAAACGAAATAGAAGTTTTACCGGGAGCTTTCATGTTTCTTCGGAAAGAAACTCTTGAAAAGACAGGTTTACTCGATGAAGATTATTTCATGTATGGCGAAGATATCGACTTATCTTACCGAATAAATAAAGCCGGATATAAAAATTATTACTTTCCTGAAACAACTATAATTCATTATAAAGGAGAAAGTACTAAAAAAGGAAGTCTCAACTACGTTTTCATGTTTTACAATGCAATGATCATTTTTGCACGAAAACATTTATCTGATAAAAACGCAAAATCTTTTTCTTTACTAATTAATATTGCAATTTATTTCAGGGCTTTTATAGCTGTTTTAAATCGATTTGTAAAAAATGCTTTTCTTCCGATTATAGATATTACAATAATATTTTTTAGTTACTATTTAATTAAACCTATTTGGGAGAATTATAAATTCCATGGAGATGGTCAATATCCTGACGAATTTCTTCTTTTTGCTGTTCCATCTTATATTACTATTTGGGTTTTTAGTGTTTGGTTTAATGGAGGATATTCGAGACAAATCAAATTAACAAGCCTTCTAAAAGGAATAACAATCGGGACTTTAATTATACTGGTTTTATATGCATTATTACCAGAGAATCTTAGATTTTCAAGAGCTTTAATTTTAATCGGAACAGTCCTTACTTTCATAGTAACGTATATAAACCGAATACTTGTTCATTTCATAAAATTCTTTCCACAAAAATTTAAACGGAATCGAAAATTACGAATTATCATTGTTGGTTTAATCGATGAAATACAAAGAGTTGATAAAATTATAACTGAAGCTGAAATAAAACCATACATTGTTGGTAAAGTAGCTCCTTCGGCGGAATCACAAAGCAACTATCACATTGGGAAAATAAATCAACTTGAAGAAATAATAAAAATTCATAAAATCGATGAGATTGTTTTTTGTGCAAAAAATATTCCTTCGAATCAGATAATTGGAATCATGCTTCAACTAACCGGGTTAAATATCGATTTTAAAATTGCACAACCGGAAACTTTATCAATTATCGGAAGCAATTCAATTGAAACAGCGGGTGAATTATATACTATTGAAATTAATGCAATATCGAAAAAAAATAATGTCAGAAACAAAAGAATTTTTGATATCATTACATCTATTTTAATTCTGATATTCAGTCCATTAATATTACTTTTCTTAAAAATATCCCTTAAACTAATAAACAATTCTGTAAATGTTTTGTTAGGATGTAAAACCTGGGTAGGATACGATAAGAAAAGTGATGTTAAATTAGATAATCTTCCTAAAATTAAAGATGGAATTTTAACACCGCTCGACTTGGGATCTAAGAAAGAACATTCAAATTCTTTCATCTACAATTCCAATATGGTTTATGCAAAAAACTATGCCATTTGGAATGATCTAAATATTCTTCTCAAAGGTTTTAAACAAATTGGCCGATAATTTTGGCCAAATAATTTAACAATAGTTTAAAACAAGTTTAAATAAGTTATAATGGCAAAAGTTGAAATATTACTACCTGCAATGGGTGAAGGAATTATTGAAGCCACAATTACAAAATGGTTAGTAAATGTAGGTGATAAAGTAGAAGAAGATCAATCAATCGTTGAAATTGCAACAGATAAAGTTGATTCGGAAATCCCGGCTTCTCAGGATGGAATAATTGAAAAACTATTATTTAATGAAAATGACATCCCAAAAGTTGGAGATACCATCGTAGTATTAAGCACTAATGGTTTAGAAACAGGTCAAAGCAAAGACCTTGAAGAAGAAGTAAAATCGGATAAAAATACTATTATTGAAAATATTCCAGCTATAGATATAGTTTTAAAAAATAAATCCGAAGAACAAATCAGTGAACAAATAATTTCTAAAACGCCCAACGGCAAATTCTTATCTCCACTTGTTAGAAATATTGCTGAAAAGGAGAATATCTTAGTTGATGAATTAGATAAAATTAATGGTAGTGGAAACACTGGAAGAATTACCAAGAAGGACATAGTTAATTATTTAAATACCAGAACCAGCACAGGAATTGATCCGGAAGCAAAAGCCCGGTTACAAGAAAAAACTCCGGTACAACATATTTCTAAATCTCAAATAAGTAAAGATCAAATTTATTCTGGCGGGGAATATGAAATTATTGAGATGGATCGAATGCGAAAATTGATTGCTGAACACATGATTCATTCAAAACAAATCTCACCACATGTAACATCATTTATTGAAACAGATGTTACTAATATTGTAAACTGGAGAATTAAAAACAAAGATCGAATTTTAGAAAAAGAAAATTTAAAACTTACATTCACTCCTATTTTTATTGAAGCTACGGTTAAAGCATTGAAAGATTTTCCAATGATAAATGTTTCTGTTGATGGAGATAATATAATTAAAAAGAAAAATATTAACATTGGTATTGCAACAGCCTTACCTTCAGGAAATTTAATTGTACCTGTAATAAAAAATGCTGATCGATTAAATTTAATGGGAATAGCTTCTAATGTTAATGATTTAGCTTCAAGAGCTCGTGATAATAAACTAAAACCAGATGAGATTCAGGGTGGTACATTTACAATAACTAATTTCGGAACATTTGGTAACACAACCGGAACACCAATAATCAATCAGCCACAGGTAGCTATTTTAGGTATCGGAGCAATTGTAAAAAAACCTGCTGTAATTGAAACGCCTGCAGGCGATGCCATTGCAATACGCCATAAAATGATATTATCGCTTGCCTATGACCATAGAGTAGTCGATGGTGCATTAGGAGGCATGTTCTTAAAGAGAATTTCCGATTATCTGGAAGATTTTGATTTCAAAAGAAACGTTTAAAAAATTTGTAAAACACGGTAACAAACTGGTGTTTTGTTTTTTAAATAATTTGGGTTTTCTTAGAAAAATTCACATAAATTATTACATTTGTTTTTATGTGTTGTAATTAAGACCAATATGAAACATTTTTTAATCGCATTAATTGTTATTTTTTCAATTTCTATTTCTGCTAAATCTCAAACAAAAAAGGATTTAAAAAGAATTTACATTAATGGTGAGTTTTCATTATTGTATGAGGAATATAGAGAGGCACTACCTTTCTTTCTTGAATTATATGATGCAGGGAGAAGAGATGCCAATATTAAACATCGTATAGGCCTTTGTTATTTAAATATCCCTAATCAGAAAGAAAATGCAATAAAATATTTAGAAGAAGCAGTTGAAAATGTTTCTGAAAGTTATGGTGAAGGTATTTATACCGAAAGGGAAGCGCCTATCGAGACTTATTTATATTTAGGAATGGCTTATAGGGTAAGCAACAGGCTAGAAGATGCTATTGAAGCTTTTAATAAATACAAAGAATTATTAGATCCGAAAGATGAAGAACAAAATAAAATTGTTAATGCAGAAATTATATCATGTAAAAATGCATTAGAATTAACAAAAATTCCTACCAGTATCTTTGAGTCTAATTTGGGTAAAAATATTAACACCAAATTTAATAATGTTAATCCATTAGTTTCCGAAGATGAAGAAACCATAGTTTTTGTCAGTGAACTGCGTTTCTACGATGGTATTTTTTCTTCAAAAAAACGTGATGGAAGATGGTTACCTGCCAGAAACATTTCCTTAGATTTTGATTCAGACAATCCATTAACACCGGTATATCTTACAAAAGATGGAAATACTTTATATCTTATGAGAAATGATAACGATATTTTTAATTTATATATAAGTAGGTTTAACAATGGCATATGGGGTGAGCTTGAGAAACTAAATAATAACATTAATACCAGTGCTGCCGAAACTCATGCTTGTGTCTCCGATGATGGATTAACTATATACTTTACCAGTAATCGTAAAGGAGGTTTTGGAGGTTTCGATATTTACAAATCAACTATTGACCCTGAAGGAAACTGGGGCCCACCTGAAAACTTAGGAGCTACAATTAATAGTAGTTTTGACGAAACAACTCCATTTATTACCGAAGATGGTAAAACCTTATACTTTTCATCTCAAGGTCATTTTAATATTGGTGGTTTTGATATTTTCATATCAAAAAAACAAGGTGATAGCTGGCAAAAGCCTGAGAACCTGGGATTTCCTTTTAACACTACTGATGATGACATTTTCTTTTTCCCTTTAAAAAATGGAGAAATCGCTTATTATTCGAAATTAAAAAAAACCGGTTATGGCGATAACGATATTTATCGCATACAAATTTTAGAAAGAGAAAATATTCCTGAAAAGGAAAAAGAGTTAGAAACTCAAAACAATAACATTTCAGAAAATTAACCTGTAATTTTAAGCCTTTGTCACATATTTAATTAAGCTTATATAATTTTAGCGAAGATTATATCGCTATACGCGAAATTTTCATTATTTTTATCTAATTTCGTATTTTTTATAAATAAAGGTTTTATATGAAAAGGATAATCATACTCATATTTTTGAGCATTATAATTATATCTAAAACATTTTCTCAAGAATATTACGAACTTGAAGAAATGTTTCTGGATGCAGACTCATGGTTTTTTTACGAAGATTACGAAGAAGCATTACCATTATTTTTAAGGGTACTTGAAGCTGACTCTGTAAATCATAATGTAATGTATAAAATTGGCTTTTGTTACCTTCATATACCAGGACAAAAAGCTAAATCGATTCCTTATCTAGAAAATGCAATAAATAAAACAACATTCAATTATCGAAATAATACTTATGCGGAAAAGTTAGCTCCTGTTGATGCTCTTTTCTACCTGGGCAATGCTTATTTAGTGAATAATAGGATTAACGAAGCTATTGATACATATACGGGTTTTCAAAATGCTATTACCCGAACACAAAAAGTTGCCAATAAAGATATTTACGATACTGATTACGTTAACAGGCAGTTTGATGCTTGCCGTAATGCAATACAATTTCAGTACAATCCTGTAAATTTTATAGCCAGTAATATTGGGAATAAAATTAATACACGATTTAATGAATTTAATGCGGTTGTTTCCGGCGATGGCACTACAATGGTTTTTACTGCCGCACTCAAGTTTTATGATGCCATTTTTTATTCTAAAAAAGATAATAGTGGACAATGGAGTTATCCAATTAACCTTATGGGGCAATTAGGCATTGATGATAATAGTGCTACTACAGGCTTATCGTACGATGGAACAGAACTGTATATTTATCGCGATGATGATTTTGATGGTAATATTTATGTAAGCTACTTTACAGATGGGTTGTGGACTAAAGTTAAAAAACTAGGAGAAAACATTAATACAAAATACTGGGAATCTCACGCTTCACTATCTCCAGACAATCAAAAACTGTACTTTGTAAGTAATCGCGAAAATGGTTATGGCGATTTAGACATATATATTTCTGAAAGGGCTACCGACACAACCTGGGGAAAAGCAACTAATTTAGGAAGTATAATTAATACTCGATGGAATGAAAACACTCCATTTTTAACACCCGATGGAAAAAGACTTTTCTTTAGTTCTGAAGGACATTCAGGAATGGGTGGATATGATATTTTTTACTCGGAAAATAAAAATGGAGAATGGACAGAACCAGTAAATATTGGTTATCCTATAAATACAACTGACGATGATGTTTTCTTTGTTCCTTATGAGAAAGGACGCTTTGCGTATTGCTCACAATTCTCGAAAAAAGGATATGGAGGTCAGGATATTTATCACTTCCAATTATTTAATATCCCCGAATACAATAATTTTCTGATTGAAGGTATTTTAGAAATGGATAATGAAATCGACCGAAATAAAAAAGATTTCAGTATTAACATTATTGATAAAACCGGACAAGATACAATTGCCATTCTTAAACCAGATAAAGATGATTTAAATTATCAATACCAAACACCTTTGGGTGTAAATCATCTTGTGTTTGAAAGTACTTTTGATGAAAATGAAACACAATATTATATTTCAACCGCTTATGATATAAAAGAGATTTTCCGTTCATCAGTTGAGGAAGAATCTAAAGCACTTGCTTTAGTTGATACAATGCCCAATATCATTTTAGATACAAATTTACTTCATACAGACCAGGCAAACATTAAAATAAAATTATCATTGCAAAAGGGTAATAAATTATTTGTAAACACTTATTATAAAGACCAGTTAATTAATTCTGAAGAGTTTGATATTAAGAAAAATGATTTCATATATGAATACAAACCATTAATAGGTGAAAGTAAAATCAAATTTAAACTTATTGATAAAAACAACAATGTTAAAACAGAGGAAGTTACAGTTTCTTACTTACCAAAAGATACTCAAGCCGAATTACGTATTGTTGATAAAATAATTAGTTTAGGAGCAAATGGTGATAAAAATGTAAAAATTAAATTATCGGTTGAACGAGGCTCAAAACTATTTGTTGAAACTTTTGTTGATGATAAACTAATTAGTACTGAAACTTTTGACATTAAGAAAGAAAGTTTTGTTTATGAATTTGAACCAAAAGGAGAAAAAAGTAAACTTAATTTCAAACTGGTTGATAAACATCATAATGTTAAAAACGAAGAGGTCATTGTCTCACATACTCCAATTAATAAAGATTTTGCAGAAGTATTAACCGGAATAAACACATTTAATAACGAAGGATTTCAAAGTTTAATTAACACTTCTGAAATAAAATCAGCAAGTTCTGTAGAAAGTTTAATTAATCAAATTTATGCTAAAACTGCTGCTTTAGGTTTATCAAAAGAACAGGCTCAGGCTTTAATTATTGCATTAGCTATTAATTCTACTGATAATACTCCTGAGTTTATTGAAGTTTTATTAGGCCTTGCCAGTGGAGATTTAAAAGAGGTATTGGATTCGGTTAACATTAATAAAAATAGTTTTGAAAATAATTTAGCTGTAATTCAACATCTTGAATTAAAATCAGAAACTAAAGATTATAATAATAATGATATTATAAAATTGCTTGAAGATTATTTACAAAACTCAGGAATATCTGTACCAATTTTATTGGCTAATCTTGAGAATTTATTGAAAACTGACATAGCAAGTGTTTTAACTAACATAGACGCAACAGCTATTGATATTATCACATTAGATGATTTCAAAAAATATCTCATAAATTCAAATAAATATACTGAGGACGAACTTAAACAATTATTCGCTATTATGGAGGGTATGCTTATTGCATCAAAAGCTTCTAAAGAGTTCGTAACACCGATTGATGAAACTCCAATAGCAACAAAAGATACTGATAAAGGAAAGAATATATGGATGATTCTATATATTAGTATCGCTGGAATACTTCTTGGATTAATTATAATCTATTTTAATCGCAGACAGAATAAGGATAACAAAAAAAGAAGCATATAATTAAGCATAAAAACTGGTTTTTTTTGTTTAATGTAAGTAAATTGTTCCTGTTTAATTATCTTATCTACTGTATTATGAAAAAGATATTATTGACTGCTTTAATTATTTTTATTGCCTCTTATGCATCGTTTTCACAAAATAAAGATGCATTAAAAGAAACTTTTTCTGATGCTGAAGATTATGTTTTATACGAAGATTATAATGAAGCATTAGTTTTATATTTAAACCTTTATGAAAACGGTATAGATAATGCTTACATAAAACACCGAATTGGTGAATGTTATTTACAGATTCCGGGACAAAAAGACAAGTCAATTCCTTATTTAGAAGAAGCGTGCAATGATCTTTCAAAATCAACAAAAGAAGGATCTTTTAAAGAAACAAAAGCTCCATATAGAACAATGTTCTATTTAGCCTGCGCATATCAGACTAACAATCAGCTTGATAAAGCCATTGAAACTTTCGAAAAATTTATAGAGCTTGTATCAACCCAAAAGAATTATAATATCGATTATGTTGATAAACAAATCGAATCGTGTTATGCTGCCAAAGAACTAATTAGCAAACCACTTACAGTCACTGAAGTTAATATTGGGAATCTAATAAATAATAAATTCTCAAATATAAGACCTGCTGTTTCATCAGATGAAAAGTCTATGGTATACATATCAAAGTTAAAATTCTATGATGCTATATTATACTCAAAGAAAGTAGGAGAACATTGGATTGCCCCTGTTAACATTTCACCCGATTTGCAATCTGATGGTGATTATTATACATGTTTCTTATCTGCCAATGGAAAAACCTTGGTTCTTTATAGACACGATAATTTTAATAGTGATATATACATAAGCCGTTCGGAAGGAGACAAATGGTCTGTTCCCGAGAAATTAAATAAACATGTTAATTCAAAATTTCATGAAACATTTGCATCTCTATCTAATGATGGCAAAACTATTTATTTCGTGAGTAATAGAAAAGGCGGGTTTGGTGGTACTGATATTTATAAATGCGTGTTCGATAAAAAGACAAAGGACTGGGGCGAAGCAATTAATCTTGGAAGTGAAATAAATACGCCATTTAATGAAGAAACACCAGTAATTTCTGAAGACGGTAAAACCTTGTACTTTAGTTCGCAGGGACATTATAACATGGGTGGATTTGATATTTTTTTAACACAAAATATTGAAAAAAATATATGGTCCAAACCTGTTAATATTGGATATCCTATAAATTCTACCGATGATGACTTGTTTTATTACCCAATCGGAGATGGTAATAATGCATATATCTCAAAATATGACGAAAACGGTTTCGGGCAGGAAGATATTATAAAACTTGAAATCAGTACAACATCTCATCGTTAATGTTGATAATAAAAATCTAAATCATTGGCAAACACACAATCAGACATACTTTCAGGAAAGATAACCAGATTAAGAGCTATTGAACCCAATGATATTGATTCTATTTATTCATGGGAAAACGATAGTTCTATCTGGCAGTTAAGCAATACTGTTGCTCCCTTTTCAAAATATGTCATTAAACAATTTATAGAGAATTCGCATCAGGATATTTTCCAGCTTAAACAAATACGATTAATGATTGAGAAAACTGATGATAAAGTAATCCAAACCATTGGTTCAATTGATTTATTTGATTTCGAACCAATACATAAACGTGCAGGAGTTGGCATTTTAATTGCAAATAAAACAGATAGGAAAAAAGGTTATGCATCTGATGCCTTAGATGTACTAATTAAATATAGTTTCCATAGCCTGCAATTGCATCAGCTTTATTGCAATATTACTGAAGATAATATCGACAGCTTAAATTTATTCCAAAGCAAAGGTTTTAAACTTATAGGTACAAAAAGAGACTGGCTTATATTTCCTCAAGG
>JAUVLS010000275.1 GCA_030600625.1 Bacteroidales bacterium | reverse complement strand
GTAAGGACTTAATTCTATTAAATTAAAAATTTCCATCTCTTTGTATTCTAATTCACATCGAAGATGACACTTATATGTTAACTAATCATTTTATTAAAGTTAATTTTAATTTTCGAGGCGCATAAATTATCAACAAAGTCTTAACAATTTGTAATTTAAATTTGGTTTAATTTTATCCTTACGAATTAATCGTATCTTCATGAATTATTTTATAAGAAATCGAGTTAACATGAACTTAACGTCCATTTACAAAAGGTTAATATTTATTGTTTTAATATTTTTTTTTAGTATTGGCAGAATATTTTCAATTCACACACAAAGGATTGAAGAAGGAAGAGCTGCTGCAATGGCAAACACATCTGTAACCCTTATTGATATCTGGTCAATATACCACAATCAGGCAGGTTTAGGATATTTAGAAAATATGTCAGTTGGTGTTTTTCATCAATCCGGTTTTATTAAAGAACAAAACTTACAGGGCATTTCTTTTGCGCTTCCCACTAAAACAGGAACTATTGGCGCTTCATATTCTTACTATGGATATTCTCAATATAATGAAATGCAGGCAGGCTTAGCCTTTGGAAGAACTTTTTCTAAATATTTTGCTATTGGATTACAATTAAACTATTTACACACTCACATTGCAGGTAATTATGGATCGGCAAATTCAGTAAATTTTGAAGTTGGTATTATATCACAACCAATTGATAATTTACTAATAGGTGCTCATGTTTATAATCCATCACGCAGTAAAATGGGTGATGAATATATTCCAACTATTTTTAATTTAGGCCTTAGTTATTGGTTTTCAGATAAAGTATTATTTGGAATAGGTACTGAAAAAGATTTAAATCATGATGCTATTTTTAAAACCGGAATCGATTATAAACTCGTTGAATTTGTTTCATTACAAGCGGGAATATCAACGAATCCTGCAAAGTACTCATTTGGCATAGGTTTTCATTATATAAATATAAATGCGCATGTAGGATTTTCGAAACATCAAACCCTGGGCTTTACTCCTTCATTTACCTTAAGCTATGGTTTTTAATAAATTTAAATTTATAGCATTCATTATTTTGCTTCTTGCTTTGTACAACAAATCGCTTGCACAACAGGAACTAATTACAAAACATCCCATTGAAGATTTAATTGACAATATTGCAAGCAGTTCAGATGATGAAATTGATTACACCAGTTTATATGAAGACATGAATTTTTTCCTGAATAATCCTTTAAATTTAAATTCAGCATCACAAGAAGATTTAGAAAGATTGAAAATTTTAAATGATTTTCAAATTAAAAGTCTGCTCGATTATATAAAACAACATGGAAAAATGTTATCGTTATATGAGCTCCAACTGGTTTATGGTTTTACCATGAATGATATTTTAACCATCCTGCCTTTTATTACTATTTCCGACACACCGGCTGATGCCGGTTTCAAATTTAAAAATGCTCTGAAATATGGGAATAATCAAGTTTTTCTTAAAGCACAAGATATTATAGAAGACCAGGTTGGTTACAGTTACATTACGGATTCTGCTCTATTAGAAAACCCAAACTCAAGATATTTAGGTAGTTCATATAAAGCCTACGTTAAGTATAAATACAATTACAAGAATAAGATTTACTGGGGTTTTACCGCAGAAAAAGACCCGGGAGAAGAATTTTTTACAGGGAATAATAAAAATGGTTTTGATTATTATTCTGCTCATCTTCAAATTAATAATATTGGAATAGTTAAAACAATTACTTTAGGAGATTATCAGGCAAAATTTGGACAAGGACTTCTTTTATGGTCCGATATGTCATTAGGTAAAACTCCTTATGTTCTTAATATTCGAAAAAAAGCTCAAGGATTACGAAAATACTCTTCAACAAACGAGAATGTTTTTATGCGTGGAGTGGGAACAACTGTGACAATTAAGAATTTTGAAGTATCAGCTTTTTATTCCAAAAAGAAAATAGATGCCAACATTAAGGACAGTACAGATAATGATATTGCAAGCGTTTCATCATTCCAGAACACAGGTTATCACTCGATTCCTTCAGAAATAATTGATAAAGATGCTATTGACGAACAAATTTTTGGAGGGAATATTACATTTAATCATTCACGTTTTAAGATAGGTGTAACCGGATTGAATTATCAATATGATGTTGATCTGGTAAAAGATATAAGCCCGAAAAACCAGTTTGACTTTCAAGGTAATCAAAATTCAAACTTAAGTATTGATTATCAGTTCGGATTATTGGATTTTAATTTTTTTGGGGAAGAAGCTATCAGTGAAAACGGAGGAATGGCATTTTTAAACGGGATGCTTATAAATCTGGCACCACAAATTTCACTTTCTGCAATGCATCGTTATTACGATAAAAATTATCAGGCTAATTATGGTAATGCTTTTGCCGAATCGTCGAGCAATAGCAATGAGTCTGGTTTATATTTTGGTGTTGAAATTCATCCTGTCAAACACTGGAAGGTAACTGCATACTTTGATAATTATAAATTTTACTGGATAAAAACCGGTGTTGATGCCCCATCGAGTGGTTATGACTGGTTTTTTCAAACAGATTATAATCCAACCAAAAATTTAAGTATGTATTTAAGAATTAAAAACGAGGTAAAGCCTGTAAATAAAAATGCTATTTCAGGAATTGATGAATTAGTGAATCAAAGTATTTTTAAAATAAGATTTCATATAAGTTCACGAATTAACGATCAATTATCATTAAAAAACAGGATTGAAACTACATCATTTTCGGAAGAATCAGAAAATCCGGATTACGGATATATGATTTACCAGGATATTTTTTATGATCTTAAAAAAATACCATTATCGCTAAACATGCGATTTGCTGTTTTTGATACTGATTCGTACGATGCAAGGATATATGCTTATGAAAGTGA
>JAUVLS010000125.1 GCA_030600625.1 Bacteroidales bacterium | reverse complement strand
AGTAATGTCACCGAAATCAGCACGAATAGTTCTTCCTTCAATATCATACTTGTCTAATCCTATTCCTTTATAGAGCTTATCTGGTTCTTGCTTTGATAAAACAGCAAGACTGCTATATCCTTTCTTCACAGCCGAAAACCAATAATGATAATATCCAATTTCATCAAAAAGCTTTGTATCAACTTGTTCCTGATGTGCTTTCGTTTCCTGAATTAAAACAATATCGGGATTTGCTTCTTTTAACCACTTAACAAATCCTTTATTCATAGCAGCCCGAATTCCATTTACATTGTATGAAATTATTTTTTTAATCATAATTCTATTTTTGATTTATTATTCAATATTTAATTTTAAACTTTGTGAACTGCGAAGCAATCATGAACACCTTTTAAATTAAATGATTTGTGAATAAATAGCTATACCACAAAGCTACGCAAAGAACACGCAAAGTTACACAAAGACAAAACATCTAAAACAAATAGGCTCATTTTTAGTACTGATTAGTTACAAATATTTAATACTTTCGTAGCTGTTAGAAAATATGATAGTTTGAAAAAAGGTTTAGTAACAAAATCTACAGGCAGCTGGTATTTGGTTAAAGATTCTGAAACAGGGAAGATTGTTTCTTGTATTATTCGTGGCAAATTACGAATACAAGGAATAAAAAGCACAAATCCTGTTGCAGTTGGCGATATGGTCGAATATGGCATTTCTGAAAATTCCGAAACGGGAGTAATTAAAAATGTTTTAAATCGTAAAAATTACATTATTAGAAAATCGACAAATCTTTCAAAACAGACACATATTCTTGCAGCCAATATTGATCAGGCTGTTTTAATGGTTACAATTGCTTACCCCGAAACATATACTATTTTTATTGATCGTTTTTTAATAACTGCCGAGGCTTATGAAATTCCCGCCAAAATAATTTTTAATAAAACCGATTTATACAACGAAAAACAAAATCAATATTTAAATAAACTTATAAATATATACCAAAATGTCGGTTACGAATGTTTTGCCACATCGGTTAAAAATCATACAAATATTGATAAAATTAAATCTCTATTAAAAAACAAAACATCACTAATAGCAGGGAATTCCGGTGTTGGGAAATCATCATTAATCAATCTTATTGATCCCGGGTTGGATTTAAAAACGTCGGAAATTTCCGACTATCATAAATCCGGCAAGCACACAACCACTTTCTCCGAAATGTATGCATTATCAATTGGCGGATATATTATTGATACACCCGGAATTCGTGGTTTTGGATTACATGATATTAAAAACGAAGAGCTTTTTCATTTCTTTCCCGAAATATTTAAAATCTCAAAGAATTGCAAGTATCATAATTGCACGCATGTACACGAACCGGGATGCGCTATAAAAAAAGCAATCGAAGAGGGAACTGTTAGTCAATTGCGATACGAAAATTACTTAAATATACTTTTTGATGATGAAACGAAGCATCGTTTATAAACATTATTAATACTTTTAAATTCATTTCACATCCTTTTATCATAAATCTTTTAACCATCTTGTTTTTTTTCATATATTGTATGTTTATTTTTTACAAGGCATATAAATGCTTTTTTAATGAAAAAGTCAATATTTATAGTTTTTGTTTTCTTTTCTGTTTTTTATTCGTGCAAAAATCAGCAAGAATCAGATTTGAATTTAAAACACCTTGACCATATTGCCAAAAGCATAAATACAGATCTTTGTTCAGTAAAGTACGATATATTTAATCTTGCTAATTCACTACAATATAAAATTCCTTTTGATAAAGACGTCTTAACATTGCCAAAAGAAAAATATTATTTTTATTCTGGAGAGATTCTTTTTTGCTCATACAAAAAATCTCAGTCGGCAGTTTATTATCCTGCTAATAGAGCTATTACAAATCAATTGAAGAAAATTATTATAAACAGCGAATCTCTCGATACTTTGTTTATAAGCTCTATAAAAAATAATCCTTTACTTTCACAAATTTATTTTCTTGATACCAACTCATTTTTAAGGATATATCCGTATATAGATGTTATAAATTATTTGAAAAGTTCCGTTGATCTTAAAACTTTCATTCCTTATCAGACTGTTAAGAAAAAATCCTTTATTAATGATAATGCTTACTGGATAAATCAACCATTTGCCGATCCATATGGAAGAGGGTGGATTATTTCATGCGTTGAACCTGTTTATTATCGTGATCGATTTTTAGGAATATTATCGGGCGATATTACAATGCATAGCCTGCAAAATAAATATTTCTCATCGGGAACAGAATTAATTCTGGTGATTGATCGAGAAGGTAAAATAATTTGTTGTACAAAGGAAGCTGCAAAAATTACTAAAATTCCACAAATAAGAGAATTCCGGTATTACAAGCCTGTTACAGAAAATATTTATGCTTGTAATAATCCCTCTTTAACAGAACACCCAAATAAAAACTTGAGAAATGCTATAAAATCATTATTATCAGGAGGAACTAAAGAAATATTTTTTATGGATAGTAAAAAATATACCATCTACAAATCTCATATTAGAGAAACTGATTGGTTATTGCTAAAAATTATTAATTGATCCAAAGTGTTTATTTATGAAAAAAATATATTACATCATATCGGCTGTTATTATTGTAATTCTGGGCGTTAATGCCTATTATGCTTATCATATTTATAATCAGCAGCTAGGCTTCCATACAGATATGCTCTCAAATCAATCGCAAATTTGTGGCTGGGAAATTGAACAATCTGGTTATGAATTCGAGAATGAGATTAACTATATTGTATTCTCGTCAGATATAGCAAGTTTTTTTAACGATCAGGAAGGCCTCGAGCTAAAAGTAAAAAAACTTGAGTTATTTTATTTTAAATATCAAAACCTTATTAAAAATATAAGGATAATTGATAATAATAAAAACGTATATAGCTTGTTTAAGGATAAGACAAATCATTTTATAAGCGATTATTATATTTCACAAAGACAAAGGGTCCTTGTTGATAAAGAAGAAGTAATCATTAATAATGATGGGACTTATACTTATATTCTACCTGTTTTTAGAGAAAACCAAACTGTAATAAATATTATAGTTAAATCTGATATTAACCACTATATCAATTCTGTTTTTGAAAACTATCACCTTGGAAATACATTATGGCAATGGCTTGTTAGTGCCGATGGTCAAATAATTACTAATAATCTAACACGTGATACTATTGCGGTTGATAAACTTGACCGGATTATTAAGGATATAAAAAATGGCTTTAAAGGCTCATTACTACATAAGATTTATCATGAAAATAAAAAAGGCGAATACCTCTCTGCATATTACCCGGTACGTATTTTAACAAATGATATGGGAATAGTATTTTCTCTCGAAACGAATATAATAATAAGCTCTGTTGTTACTACTTCAATTATGGTTGGTGCATCAACAACATTTATCTTAATACTAATCATCATATTATTTATACTATTTATTCGAAAAAAGAAGAAAGAAGAAAATAAAATCCGGGATTCTGTTTCCGAAATGAAAGAGATCCTTGAGTTTCTCCCAATTGGTATTATGGTTCTTGGAGAAAAAAAGATAGTTAAAAGTTTAAATCAAACAGCAGTAGATATTTTTGGTTTTAAAGATGAAAATGAATTGGTTGGTAAAAATATAACTGATCAGTTTCTGATTTCCAGAAATTTTCAGGATAGCGATTCCTTCACTTATAACGACAATCTTAACCAATATGTTTATTATGATGATAACGATAACGAAATTATACTTTACAAAAAGGAAACTCCTTTTCGGATTGATAATGAAGATGTTTCACTTGAGGCGTTTATTGATATTACACCAATAGAAATTGCCCGAAAACGTGAAGTTGCAGCAAATAAAGCAAAATCTGAATTCCTGGCTAAAATGAGTCATGAAATACGCACTCCTTTAAATGGCATAATAGGAATGGCTAACACATTAGAAAATTTAAAATTAAATGACAAACAGGCTGACGCTGTTCATATTATAATTAAATCTGCTGACTTATTACTTTCAATTATCAATGATATATTAGATTTCTCGAAAATAGAAGCGGGAAAAATGATTATTGAAGAAACTCCATTTAATCTTCGGGAAGAAATCAATGCCATAATATCTTTGTTTAATCCACAAGTACAGGAAAAAGGTATTCAGCTTGTTTCGGATGTGCAAAGTAATGTTCCTGATCAAATAATTGGCGATCCTTTTAGATTAAAACAAGTTTTGTCGAATCTTATTGGTAATGCCATCAAATTTACGTACGAAGGTAAAATTTTACTTTCTGTTGAAATGGTAAAACAACATGACGGATATCTAACAGCCTTGTTTTCTGTCGAAGATACAGGCATTGGTATTCCGAAAGAAAAATTAAATGATATATTCGCATCATTCTCTCAAGCTAACGGATCAACAACCAGGAAATTCGGAGGAACAGGTTTGGGCATACCCATATCGAAACAGCTTGTTGAATTAATGGGTGGAGAAATGTGGGTCGAAAGTCCATCTACAATCTCGAAGGACCCTCAATATAGCGGGTCAAAATTTTCTTTTACTATACAAGTTTATTCAAACGAAAAACTACAAAAAGATATTGATGTATCAAAAATTGTAGATTATGATCAAATTAATGTTCTAATCATCAATAATAATCCTAAAGAAGAGAATAATTTGTGGATTTCGTTCACAAGCTTCGAAACAAATAATGAACAAATATCTCCAAAAGATGACCCTATAGGCAAAATAGAAGAAAGTTTGAAGGAAAATAATAAAAGATATCATGTAATCTTAATTAAAGATAATGTCAGTTTTGATGGCGTTGGTTTTGCCCGCAAATTGCACGAGAAAGGTCTTTCTGATAAATTTATTATCGCTGTTATAAGTTCAAACGATAAGCCCGGAAATTATGTGAAATGTAAAATGAACAGAATTGATTATTACCTGATTAAGCCATACGAAGCATCCGAAATTTTTGAAATTTTACAGGATAATTTTACAAATTTAAAAATTACAAAAAAAGAACTTCCTGATCTGAACAAACTTAAGAAAAAGATCAATATTCTTTTAGCTGAGGATAATGTTATTAATCAAAGAGTTGCTCAAACAATTTTTAAAAATCTGGGATATGATATTACTATTGCTCAAAACGGGCAAGACTGTGTCGATAAGGTAAAAGAAAATAAATTCGATATTGTTTTTATGGATATCATGATGCCGGAAAAAGACGGGATAGAAGCAACAGCAGAAATTCGAAGCGCCGGATACAAATTGCCGATAGTTGCAATGACTGCTAATGCTCGCGAAGAAGACAAAACAAAGGCATTCGATAGTGG
>JAUVLS010000054.1 GCA_030600625.1 Bacteroidales bacterium | reverse complement strand
GCGCAAGAAAATATTACTAATGTAGAATTATTGGAATATCCTGAACTGGGAATGGAAGCCATTTACCGAATCGAAGTTAAAGATTTTCCGGCATTTCTACTTGTTGATGACAAGGGAAATGATTTTTACAGCATGACTTAACCCGCATTATTCACAACTACAATATTCTATGATTTTAAGAACGCTAAAAGTACAGATTTAAACTATTAATACGTTTTTCGTATTATTTGATCAATATTTTGCGATTATCAAGTTCTTTTAGTGTTAAATTCGGTAAAGTTTTGGTGAAAATTCTAATTATTTAACAACAGGGCATAATTATCCCAAGTAATCTCATTTTTTTATTTCAGATGCTTTTATTGAAAGGCTAATTCCAGAAGTAGATCTTTATAGACAAAGGCTTTAGATATTTTCAAATAGATGCGTTTTGTTGTTTTTTTGATTGTTCCTCCAGCTTTTAAAAGGTATAACCTAATGTTGTCAATTTGCCATTTATGCGCTTTCTTAAACCTTGTTTTTCGTATCATTTTCTTAATGATCAGAAACATCTCATAAGTTAAGCTGCTAATTATTAGCCTCATGAAGTTTGCCCAAAAATTATGATTAGAAAGTCTATCGGAAAAACACATGTTTTTTAATTCTTTAATTCTGTTCTCGCTGGAATCTCCTCTTTTTACATAAAAACCAAAATATATTTCTCTTGCTTCTTTTTCCGGTAAGTTACTTACCAAATGCCTAACATTCATTCCTATACCTGTGCTTTCAATTTTTGAATAACATTGTTGTGGAGCATGCCACGAACCAGCTTGATATTGAAAGCTTATAAAATGCTGATATTTTTCTTTTTGAGATAAGTGCAAATATCTTACTGCATTTTCTACTCGTTTAACCTTTCTTTTTAATACTTCGTTTGTTGCCAAACCCACAGCGTAATACAATGATTCATCTTCTGCCAGCTTGTAAAAAGGCGCATTACTAAAACCACTATCGGCTCTGATAAATATCTTTATTTCCGGATATTGTGATTTTATTGTCTTAACTACTCTTTTTAGAATGGATACATACCATTTATTTGAATGACTATTTCCTGGTCTTAAAACTGGTAATATTATTTGTCCGGTTTCTCCATCATGAAACAAGAGCTCATTGTACATAAATTGACTATAATAACCATTAAAACATGATAATTGTTGATTTCCATGAGTGGGATCATCGGTTGCATCAATATCAATAATTACTTGTTCTCTTCCTGCTAAGCTTTCAACATATTTATTAAGCCAACCATATAAAATATTAAAAATAGTTACTTTATCAATATTGTTTTCAAAGCGAGATATTGTTGGTTGTGAAGCTAAATCTCCACCCAGTACATTTTTTATGACAGGATCATGCTTTAAATGGTTAACATCATTTGCATCTTCATAACCTTGCATCATTAGAAAAACACGCTGCTTTAATATGTGCTCATAACTATATATAACTTTATCTTTTTCTCTTCTGTCATTAATAAAGTTGCTTATATGTCTTATTAAACGGTGTTTACGCTCTATCTTTTCACCTAAAAAAACAGGAACATCAGAACTGATCTCTTCTGCTGAAAAATCTACAATATATGCTTGATTTTGCTTGTAATATAATGTATTTTTAGTCCTCATAATTGGGTGTTTTGTGTTAATTATATTTGCAGATTAACTACTTTAAATATAATACATTACATCCAATTATTTGCAATTATTGTGAATAATTCGGGTTAAGTCTTTACATGTATTTATAATTCCTTTTCTTACGTGTTGAGCAGTTTCTTCTGATACGTTTTCTTTAAGGTACTTTATATAACTACGAAGAGATGTTCTGGCTTTATGAGTAATAATTACTCTGCCTTTTTTCATTACCATGTTTCAGATTCTTTTTCTAATTCTTCAATGGTAATATATTCGCCCTTTTCAATTTGGATTTCAGCCTCTTTTATGTCAGCAATAAACTTACTCTTTTTTATTGGTTTACCTGATGCATCATATCCTATAACAGGGTCTTTTTTATCTATAAGTTTTCGTATTTTTTGATACACTTCATTTATGAAGTTCTCATCTATTTGATGTAGATGACTATGAATATAATCCCTTTTCTCTACTGTTTTCATAATTTCCATAGTTTAATCTACTACAAATTTAACGATTTTTATACACTTTTAGTTCTATTTTAAGGGGTAATATTTATTTAATTGCCCTGTCAGTTCCTATAGGGTATTATAAGAATTAGTATTGAGTTAGTGCGAATTGTTTTTGCACATAAGTTGTACTTTAGTGAAACTTTTCTTATCTTTGTATCATGGTATCAAAAAAGAAATTTAGAACAGCGATTTTCTATAAAGATTATTTTGAAAGTTTTTTCTTGAAACAATCTGAAAAAGTAAAAGCGAAAATCATCTGGACTATTGAATTGATTGAAGAACTGGAGCGAGTTCCTGAAACTTATCTTAAACATTTAGAATCAACTAATGGATTGTATGAAATAAGAGTAAAACAAGGAAGAGATATTTTTAGAATTTTTTGCTTTTTTGACCAAGGGAAATTGATTATATTAACGACAGGGTTTCAAAAGAAAAAACAGAAAACACCAAAAAAAGAAATTGAAAAAGCACTTAAAATAAAAGAGGAATATGAAAACGAAAGCAAATAGCAAAATGACTCTTGATGAATTTAAGGATAAACATTATGGAATCAAAGGGACAGAATCAAGAAATGAACTTGATGAGGGATATAAGAATTTCAAATTAGGAGCTTTGCTCCATAAAGCACGACTTGAAAAAGGGATGACTCAAGCTGAATTAGCTGAAAAAGTTGGAACAACTAAATCATATATATCAAAAATTGAAAATAATATTAAAGAAGTAAGACTTTCAACTCTTCAGAAAATTGTTCAACTTGGATTAGGTGGACAATTAGACCTTTCTATTAGGTTGTAGCTCCAACTCGCACTAACATTGCTTCACCGAATAATTTGGGTGTTCTTGGGTTATTAGTCTTTTTTGCTATCTTTAAATTTCATTAACGGATGATAGTGAAACAGGGCGAAAATCCCAAACTATCGGTAAGCAAAGAACGTTATTGGCAATTGAATTAAAATCGCACAGGCATTTTAATTCTTTACGAATCAGAACTACTCATTCCCGCTTCCTGGAGTTTAGTTTTTTCTATTAGTTGCATATTATTAAAAAGGCTATCCTTTTCATCAAGGAGTTTTTGAATAGCTCTTCTGGTATTGTTACGTGGATTACTGTCTGCATTTCGTATACTGTGAGCAACTTCTCTGAATTGTATGTTAATATCTTTGCTTTTAAAACTATCAGTTAACCTGGGTGCTAAGACTTTATCAAATATTTTTATATCATTCTCGTAGTACCATTTTACCCCTGAAGAACTTAGAAATTTGCTATTTCTGGGTTGCATGGAAATATCAAGTCCGGTTACCGGACATATTTTTTCGGAAGAAGCGGAAGAAAGCCTGATATCATTAGGGTGAATGATCTGATTAAAGAAATCGTATACCTTATATATCAGATTGTTTTCCATAGAAAGCCTTTAATATTTTAATACAATTTATTAAATATTATACCCCTATGTCAAGTTATGACAGAATAACTTATCAAATAGTTTTCAACTATTTGTTTAAGTCTTAGAATTCGGGACGGGAATGACAAGCGAAAGTAAAAAATACATTACTAAAAAGGTGCATGGAGAAAAAGCAACTTATTACCTGCATTATTATTTATTTAATAGTTTTTGCCTTGCTCCTCTAATATTAACTATTACGATTTCTTTTCTTCTTGGTTTATAACAATAGGTAAGGATGGTTAACCTGTTAATCTGGCCACGATATACGTTTTTACGACTCCCCGTAGACTCAAGTATATGTGGGTTTTCTTTTAAAAGTCCAAAGAAGTGGTTTGTTTCACGAACAAAATTACTTACTTCTTTATCTGTCCACTCGTCTTCCAGGTATTTGATAATTCTGGCATAGCCCTGATCTGCCCTTTTTGACCAGACAAGTTTTATAGCCATTTTTTGTATTTTGCCATTACTTCTTTATGAGGAATAACTTCTCCGCGATCCGCTTCTGCCAGGCCCTGCTCTATTTCTGCTCGCTCTTCGTCACTAATAGTATCCCACCAATCAGTTTGCGTAGCTGTTTTGCCAGACAATAAAGTCTTTACTGCACTCAATATATTACTATCAGTTATTTTATCTATCATATTGTGCAAGTCTGTTCTTAGTTCTATAACATCCATATTTTGCATATTTAAGTCTCCTACAAATTTAACGATTTTTATACACTTTTAGTTCTATTTTAATGGATAATATTTATATAGATTCCGGTACTTTGCCCGGAATGACAATAAAAAAAAGGACTTTTTCAAGTCCCTCCTGCTAATAATATGTGTTTATGAATTAAAATATTGAATATTTATTAAAATGCACATTTCTACTTGTCGCCTGTCTAACCTGTCTGTCCGTCCGGCAGGCGGGCAGCAATCAAGGCAGACAGGCTTGTGTGTTTTTTCAACATACAAGAATGCATGTTGTACTTTATTTAAAATTTCGGATAAATTTCGCCTTTTGCTGCTTTCAGGGTATTTTGTAATAATGAAACGATGGTCATTGGACCAACACCACCCGGAACAGGAGTTATATATTCAGCTTTTTCGGCTACTTCATCGAATTTTACATCACCTAAAAGTTTCCAACCTGATTTGGTTTTATCTGATTTTACACGAGTTATTCCAACATCAATAACTGTTGCTCCTTCTTTTACCATATCGGCTGTCAAGAATTCAGCATTTCCCAAAGCTGCAATAATAATATCGGCTCTTGAAACAACTTCTTTTAAATTTTTTGTACGACTATGTGTCAATGTTACTGTAGCATTTCCAGGATCTGCTTTCTGACTCAATAAGATACTAATTGGCTTACCTACAATATTACTTCGACCAATAACCACAACATCCTTACCTGAAGTTTCAATATTATATCGCTTAATGAGTTCGATAATTCCGGCAGGTGTAGCAGAAATATAGGCTGGTAAACCAATAAGCATCCGGCCTAAATTAATTGGATGAAAACCATCTACATCTTTCTTAGGATCAATGGCTTCTATTATTTTTTGTTCCGAAATATGTTTTGGTAATGGTACCTGAACAATAAAACCATCAATTTCAGAATCATTATTTAAATCGTTGATTTTTCTTAAAAGAGTATCTTCTGCTATATCATCTTCGAAACGAATAATTGTTGAATTAAAACCAACCTGTGTACAAGCTTTTTCTTTGTGACCAACGTAAGTTTCACTAGCTCCATCATGACCAACTATAATTGCTGCTAAATGAGGAATTTTACCCCCTTCTTCCTTTATTTGTTGAACTTCGTTAGTAATTTCTTCTTTAATTTCGTTTGCAACTTTTTTACCATCTATAAGTTTCATTCTGTTGAGGTTTTTGTTTTGTAAACACTACAATTTAGATTTTGTTCAAAGATACAATTTACCTTATTCCTTGCATTTTATTCATTAAACCAGCCATTCCTTTACCGTCTTTCATCATTTTCATCATTTTCTTTGTTTCGTCAAACTGTTTAATGAGGCGATTTACTTCCTGAATATCATTTCCACTTCCCATTGCAATTCGTTTTCTTCTGCTTCCGTTCATAAGCTTTGGATTTTCTCTTTCTGTGGGAGTCATTGATTGAATGATTGCTTCGATGCCTTTAAACGCATCATCATCAACATCCATATTTTTCATCATTTTGCCCATTCCGGGGATCATCCCGGCTAAATCTTTTATATTACCCATTTTCTTTATCTGACCAATCTGCGCTAAAAAATCATTAAAATCAAACTGATTTTTAGCAATTTTCTTACTGAGTTTTCTAGCTTCTTCCTGATCATATTGTTCTTGTGCTTTTTCAACCAACGAAACCACATCACCCATACCCAAAATACGATCGGCCATACGATCCGGATGAAAAACATCGATTGCATCCAATTTCTCTCCAGAACCAATAAATTTAATTGGTTTATTTACAACCGAACGAATAGATAAGGCAGCACCACCACGGGTATCACCATCTAACTTAGTAAGTACAACACCGTCGAAATCAAGGCGGTCGTTAAATTCTTTAGCTGTATTAACTGCATCCTGACCAGTCATTGAGTCGACCACAAACAATGTTTCGTGCGGATCGATAGCTTTATTTATTGCAGCTATCTCGTTCATCATTTCTTCATCAATAGCCAAACGACCAGCAGTATCGACAATTACCAGATTTCGCCCATCTTTCTTTGCTTGCTTTATCGCATTTTTAGCAATTTTTACAGGATCTTTACTTCCTTCTTCGCTATAAACAGGAACATTTATCTGTTCACCTAATATTTTTAACTGTTCAATAGCAGCAGGACGGTACACATCACATGCAACTAATAATGGATGTCTTTGTTTTTTTGATTTTAAATGATTAGCTAATTTCCCCGCAAACGTTGTTTTACCGGAACCTTGCAGACCGGCAATTAAAACAACCGTAGGATTACCTTTTAGATTAACATCCATCGATTGTCCACCCATAAGCTCGACAAGCTCATCATGAACAATTTTAATCATCATTTGCCCCGGGTTAACAGCACTTAACACATTTTCACCAAGTGCTTTTTCTTTAACTGTATCGGTAAAGATTTTAGCTATTTTATAATTAACGTCAGCATCCAGCAATGCACGACGTACATCTTTTAAAGTTTCAGCTATATTTATTTCTGAAATTCGTCCCTGCCCTTTTAATATTTTAAAGGATTTCTCTAATCGTTCTGATAAATTTTCAAACATATATTTTAATATTTTTACTCTTTACAAAATTAAAACTTTAATTAATCCTTTCAAACAAACCTACATTCGGTCAGGAACATTAATTCCCAATAATCCCATTCCTGATTTTATAATTTCACCAAGCTGTTTTGAAAGATGTAATCTGAATTCGGAAATACTTTTATCATCTTCACCCAAAATAGGATGATCGTGATAAAACTGATTAAATTCTTTTGCCAGATCAAATATATAGTTTGCAATTTGTGCCGGACTATAATCATTAGCCGCTTCTTTCAACACTTCAGGGTAACTATAAATTAACTTGATAAGTTGCAATTCTTTATTTGATATTTTTATTTTTGAATTAAGCTCAATTGGCAATTCCATCCCTTTATCATTTGCTTTCCTTATTATAGATTGAATTCTGGCAAAAGTATATTGAATAAAAGGTCCTGTGTTACCATTAAAATCGATTGATTCTTTTGGATCAAATGTCATGGTTTTTTTAGGATCGACTTTTAATATAAAATATTTTAACGCTCCCAAACCTATTGTTTCTATTATTTGTTTCTTTTCAGAATCAGAATATCCCTCCAGTTTCCCTAACTCACGTGACATTTCTTCAGCTGTCAAGATCATTTCGTTCAATAAATCATCGGCATCAACAACAGTACCTTCGCGCGATTTCATTTTACCTTCTGGTAACTCAACCATTCCATAAGACAAATGATGTAAGTATTCAGACCAGCTAAATCCTAATTTCTCCAATATAATTTTAAGTACCTGAAAATGATAATTTTGCTCATTTCCAACAACATATATAGCTTCATCAGCATTATAATCTGTAAAACGTTGATGTGCCGTACCTAAATCCTGGGTTATATAAACAGAAGTTCCATCAGAACGCAACAAAATTTTCTGATCAAGTCCTTCCTTAGTTAAATCG
>JAUVLS010000171.1 GCA_030600625.1 Bacteroidales bacterium | reverse complement strand
ATTAATCTTTTCAGGTAAAGCTCGTTAGCAATTCTTAAATATAAAGTCTGATCTAAAGTATTATGATATGTTTTAAACGGACGTGCAGCAGCTCCTCCATATAATGGTTGTAGAACCGGAGTTTCAACTTCCAGGTAACCTTTGCCATTTAAATACTCACGCATTGAGTTGGTAAGCTTAGTTCTTTTAACAAAAGCATCTTTAACTTCAGGATTTACAATTAAATCCAAATGACGCTGACGATATCTTTGTTCCGGATCGGAAAAGGCATCGTAAACTTTTCCGTCTTTTTCTTTTACTATTGGCAGAGGCCTAATTGATTTACTTAAAATGGTAAATTCAGTTACGTTTATAGATGTTTCACCAACCTGTGTAACAAATACATTTCCTTTTACACCAATAATATCACCTATATCTAAAAGTTTTTTAAATACTGTGTTGTATAATGTTTTATCCTCGCTTGCACAAATATTATCGCGTTTAAAGTAAATTTGGATTTTGCCTTTGTCGTCTTGTAACTCAACAAATGAGGCACTTCCCATAATTCTTCTTTTCATGATTCTTCCTGCTATGCTAACTTTCTGGAAATTATTCTTTTCCGGATCGAATTTAGAAAGGATCTCTTCTGATGAAGTATTTACTTCATATTTAGCAGCAGGGTAAGGATTAATCCCTAACTTTCTTAATTCTTCTAGTGATTGCCTACGAATAATCTCTTGTTCGCTTAATTCTAAATTCATCATACAAATTCAATATTTAACTTTTATCAAAAAACGGTACAAAGATAAAATTAAATACTGGGCTAGCGTAAAAGAATAAAAATAAAAAATTGGTTCAAGCAATTTGCTTGAGCTTTTTTGTTTAAAAAACCACTAAAAAATGAATATTTCTAAAATAAAGTACAAAAAAATAAACAAGAAGTTACCAAATGAGGTAACTTTTATATATTTTTGCAGTATATGCGAATAGTAAAAGAAAGTACCTTAAAAGATTATTACCAAAAGAGTAAATATAAAAAGGCGGAAGAATCTATAAAAGCATGGATTTATGAAGTCAGATACTCAAAATGGAATAATGCTAACGCATTAAAATCAAAATACAGAAATGCAAGTATAATAACATCAAAACGGGTTGTGTTTAACATAAAAGGAAATGATTATAGATTAATAGTTGATATAGAATATAAGCTAAAGATAGTGTTTGTAGTGTGGTTTGGCACACATGTGGAATATAATAAAATTGATGTAAAAACAGTAAGCTATGAAAACTAAAATATTAAAAACAGAACAAGAATATAACGAAGCTATAGAAAGAATTTACAAACTTATCCATAGCTCCGAGAATCCTATTGAACCAGATACTACTAAGGGAGAAGAATTAGAACTTTTATCTTTGCTTGTTGAATTGTATGAAAGAAAACATTATCCAATAAAAGCTCCAAATCCAGTTGAAGCTATTAAATTTAGAATGGAGCAAATGAATTTGAAACAAACTGATGTAGCTCCATTATTTGGCGGAACAACAAGAGTGTCAGAGGTTTTACACGGGAGACGTCAATTAACATTAAAAATGATAACCTTACTTCATAGATATTTAGGAATACCTTTGGAATCTTTAGTTGCAGGAAGCGATAAAATTAAACTCGAACCAGAAAAGAAAAAAAAGCTTTTAAAAGTACCATCAATTAATGATTATTTAAGAAAGAGTGATGAAGTAACATTAGCCTGATTATCTCTGTAACTAAAATCGTATTAAATCATATTTATATAGTAATCAAACAAGATAATTTTATTTCCATTTTATTATAGATATTCATAATTGTTTTTATTTAGAATAATTTAATTTTGCAGGTATTAATAGATTTTAAAAGGGGATATGGAATCAGAAAAAACAAATAATCGACGTTTGCCTCGATGGATGAAAATGCAAATGCCAAAGGGCGAGTCGTATTCTAAAGTAAAAAACACCGTTAATAAATATAATTTACATACTATTTGTACAAGTGGTAATTGCCCTAATATTGGTGATTGTTGGAACAGGGGAACTGCTACATTCATGATTTTAGGTGAAATTTGTACCCGCTCATGTAAGTTTTGTGGTGTAAAAACAGGAAAACCGTTACCTGTTGATTGGGACGAGCCTAACAGAATTGCCGAATCGGTAAAATTGATGAATGTTAAGCATTGTGTTATTACTTCGGTAGACCGTGATGACCTTGATGATGGAGGAGCGTTACTTTGGGCAAAAACAATCAAAACGATTAAAGAAATTAATCCTGAAACAACAATTGAAACACTTATTCCTGATTTCGATGGCCTTGAAAAAGATATAAATACAATAATAGAAGCAAAACCCGAAGTTATTTCGCATAATCTGGAAACGTCTGAACGATTAACACCTCAGATTAGAAGCAGGGCAAAATATCAAAGAAGTTTACAAGTAATAAAACAAATTGCCGAATCAGGAATCACTGCTAAATCAGGAATTATGCTGGGCCTTGGAGAAACAGAAGAAGAAATTTTGCAAGTTATGGATGATCTTTTAGCTGTTGGTTGTAAAGTAATGACTATTGGTCAATATTTGGCACCAACTATGGATCATATTCAGGTTAAAGAATATGTTACACCTGACAAATTTGAAGAATATAGAAAAATTGGTTTAGAAAAAGGATTTCAGTTTGTTGAAAGCAGCCCTTTGGTAAGGTCATCTTATAAGGCAGAAAACCATGTCATGCCTGCCCTGCCTCGCCGGCAGGCAGGTTTTGCACATTAATGATTATAGTGATGAAGGATGTAAAATTTGAAGATTTAGGACTAATTGAATATAAAAATGCCTGGGATTACCAGGAAAAGTTATTTGCTGATTATATTAAGATAAAGACAGAGAATAGAGAACTTCCGGAAAATGAGCAGAAAGAAATTGAGGGGAAAGTTCTTTTTTGTGAGCATCCACATGTTTATACTTTGGGTAAAAGTGGGACACAAAACAATTTATTAATTAATGATGAGTTTTTAAATAAAATAAAGACAACATATTTTAAAACAGATCGTGGTGGAGATATAACCTATCATGGTCCGGGACAAATAGTTGGATATCCGATTATTGATCTGGAGCGTTTTAATTTGCAGGTGAAACAATATATAGCTAACTTGGAGCAATCAATTATTCTTACTTTAAAAGAGTTTGGTATTGAGTCGGAATCTTTGCAAGGAGCAACAGGAGTATGGCTTGAAACAGAAACTAACAAAGTGAGAAAAATTTGTGCAATAGGTGTTAAAGCAAGTCGGTTTATTACAATGCACGGATTCGCTTTTAATGTAAACACTAATCTCGAATATTTTAATCATATTAACCCTTGTGGATTTATCGATAAGGGAGTAACATCGATGGAGAAGGAATTAGGAGAAAAAGTAGATATTGAGAAAGTAAAAGATGTTTTAAAAGCAAAAATGGAAGAAGTATTCGGGATGAACCTTAAATAGTAAAAAATATGAAAACTATATATGGAAAAAAGATGGGTGCTAAAGCAGCAAGGGAGCAAGGAAGATAATGAAAAACTGGCAAATGAATTAAATATAGAACCCGTACTGGCAAACTTCTTAACTCAAAGAGGTGTTAGAACGTTTGATCAAGCCAGGGCTTTCTTTCGCCCACAACTCGATGATTTGCATGATCCTTTCTTAATGAAAGACATGAATCTGGCCATTGAGCGCATCGAGAGAGCAATTCAAAACAATGAAAATATTCTGGTTTATGGCGATTACGATGTTGATGGAACTACATCGGTTGCATTGGTGTATTCATTTTTAAAAGAGTTTTACGATAATGTTGGCTATTATGTGCCAGACAGGTATAGTGAGGGTTATGGCATTTCTTTACAAGGAGTTCAGCATGCTCAGGAAAATGATTACTCATTGATTATAGCACTGGATTGTGGAATAAAAGCCAACGAAAAAATCGATTATGCAAAAAAAAATGGCATAGACTTTATTATTTGCGATCATCACTTTCCCGGAGATGAGTTACCTAAAGCAGAAGCTGTTTTAGATCCTAAACGATTAGATTGTAATTATCCGTTTGCTGATCTTTCGGGTTGTGGTGTTGGATTTAAACTTATTCAGGCTTACGCAAAAACCAATAATATTGAGTTCGAAAAATTGATTCCTTATCTCGATTTAGTTGTTGTTAGTATTGCTTCAGATATTGTTCCTATTATTGATGAAAACAGGATACTTGCACATTTTGGATTAATACAGTTAAATAAAAATCCCAGAGAAGGTTTAAAATCGATTATTAATTTATCGGGTTTGGCAGGTAAGGAGATATCTGTAGAAGATATTGTTTTTAAAATCGGTCCAAGAATTAATGCAGCGGGCAGAATGGAATCTGCCGATAAATCAGTAGAATTATTACTT
>JAUVLS010000184.1 GCA_030600625.1 Bacteroidales bacterium | reverse complement strand
TGTTTTCCAGTTTTTTAAGATCTACATTTCCTTTAAACGGATGATCAATTTCGGTATCGAAAGCTTCATCGATAGTACAATCAATGGCTTTTGCCTTTCTGAACTCTATATGTCCTTTCGTTGTATCGAAATGCGAATTGCCTGGAATAATATCATCTTCTTTAATTAAAGCCGAAAATAAAACATTTTCTGCTGCTCTTCCCTGATGTGTAGGAAGAAAATATTCGAATCCTAATAATTCTTTTATAGTATTTTTTAATTTATAATATGATGAAGCACCGGCATAACTTTCGTCTCCAAGCATCATCGCCGACCATTGTTTGTCACTCATGGCTCCGGTTCCTGAATCGGTTAGTAAGTCAATAAAAACCTGTTCGCTTTTTAAATTAAACAGGTTGAATTTTGCTTCTTTAATCCATTTTTCACGTTCTTCGCGAGTACTTCTTTTGATGGTTTCAACCATCTTAATTTTATATGATTCTGCAAATGGAAGTTCCATAGTATTAGAATTTATGATTAAACAAATTGAAAATTGATTATTTTAAATCGATGAGTTTTCTCATAAATGAGAAAGTCTAGAAAATGAATGAATCTCTCTTCTTAATATTCAGGTAAACATTTTTTGCTGAAAACAATTTGTTAATAGATATTTTCATTCAGCTCAATTTGATTTGCGATACAAATATACGAGTTTCTTAAATAATTGCATAAAATTAAATACTTTTGTACAAAATTAATAACTCAAAAATACAATTAAAGTATTAAATTCCAGTACAATAATGAGTAAACTGCTTTTGGTTTTATTATCAATTATATTTTTTAATTTCCCATCTTATACGCAAAATGCAGAGGCTGATACTTTAACTTCAATCCAAAACGAAATCTTCAAAAGTGATTTATTATCAGTTGATTCTTTAAAAATGTTAAATGATTCCATTGAATATGAATTAATACGAGATACTTTAGAACGAAATTTCAATATTGCTGATACTTTATTATTAAAAGATAGTATTCCCGGGAAAACTACTTACGAATATGTGATGGATAATTTAAAAGATTCTTTGCTTTTTGATGAGCCGGATTCAATTCATTATGTTATTTACAGTTTAAATAATTTACTTAACAATGATACAATTCTTTTAAATGATACTACAAAACAAGCTATTAATAAACTTATTGATTATTCCGGGAGTCGGGAAATTAAACCTGTTATAAACTATTTGCAATTCAAATTTAATAAGTCAGGATTATTAACTGAACCGGACGATTCTTCTTTAAAATTACTTAACGATTCAATTTATAAGGCTGTAGAATATTTAATAAATAATATTCTTGAAGATTCAATAAAATTCTCATTTACAAATATAAATAATGACTCGATATTATTTTATACAAGAGAAAATGAGGTAGATTCTATTCGATTAAATTTATTTGATAACAGAGGGGAATATGCTGTTTTATGGATTAAAAAATCGGATACTAATATTTTTGATCTTTATTTGGAAGATGGGATATATCTGGAAAAAACAAAACAACGCAAAGTAGTTGATCAAAGGCTGGATACTGAGTTTGTTATACCGGACTTAAAGAAGATGAAAAAGGTCAATATGATTCTTCCAATTTGGAAATTCGGAGGAATTGCTGATATTAGATATAACCAGGGATATATTTCTGAATCCTGGGCTGAAGGTGGAGCAAGTAGTATGTCGGCATTGTCCATTCTAAAATATAGTGCAGATTATTCGTATGGCAAAAAGATAATCCTGGATACTGATATCGAATGCAGATTGGGTTATTTAAAATCCGGTGATGACGATATACAAAAAAATGATGATAAGCTTGAGATTAATGTAAAATATGGAAGATCAGCATTTAACGACTGGTATTATAGTGTATTATTGAATTTTAAAACACAATTTTTAAAGGGATATAATTATTCCAATGATACTACAATAGGAGTTTCAGAGTTTCTGTCTCCCGCATATTTGATTTTTTCTTTGGGTTTGGATTATAAACCAAGCAATAAACTTACAATTTTATTTTCGCCCATAACATCAAAATTTACAATTGTAGCTGATACGGCTAATTATGATCAAACTCGTTTTGGAGTTGGTGAAGATGAAATTATTAGAAAAGAAATCGGAGCTTATGTTAAAGCAGTTTCTAAGATCAAATTTAGAGATAATATAACACTTTTAAACAAAGTTAATTTCTTTACAAATTATTTAAATAACCCTCAAAATATTGATGTCGATTGGGAAGTAGACCTTGCAGTTAAATTAACAGATTATATTAAAATGTCGGTTAATGCTCATTTTATTTACGATGATGATGTGGAAATACCGGTAATTGAGGATGGTGTGGAGATAGGTAAAACTAAAAAAGGACAGTTTAAAGAATTGTTTGGCATTGGATTAACGTATAGTTTTTAATAAAATAATTAATCATAACTGTTTAACCTATTGATGTATTTCCGGGAAAGTTCTAATTTAAAATTTTCTGCTTTTAATTGCCTTTCTTTATATTCGGCTCTGGTTTCTGATGCTTTTTTCGAATCAAATAAACCCGAACTTTCCAGTTCTTTTTGAAACTCTTCTGCAAAATAAAATTCAATAATAATTTCAGGATTTATTTCCCATACATTAATTGTATTATCACTTGAACCGCTTATGATATACTTATTGTCAGCACTTATGTCAATATCGTTAATGGGCAGGCTATGACCATGGAATGTGTAAATTTGTTCTCCGCTTTTTACATCCCATAGTTTAACTGAAGCATCATACGAGCAAGAAACCAGATATCTGTCATTTTTACTAAATTTAATACTCATTACACTTCTTTCGTGTTTGACAAGAACATGAAGAATCTCCATCTTATCAAGATCCCAGATTTTTATATTGTTATCTCGGGATGCACTGGCTAAATATTTACCATCATTGCTAAATGCTAAAGAATAGATGTTGCTTCCATGCCCTGAAAAAGTATGAATAAGCTCAAAGTTATCGAAAGTGTATATTTCAATTGATCCATCTTGTGATCCACAAGCAATTAAATTATTGGCTTGCGAATATGCAACTGCCAAAACACTTTTTTTGTTGTTCTCGAAAACGTGAATGGTTTTACCTTCAAAAATATCCCAAAGTCTGAAATTGTTGTCAAAAGATCCACTAACCAGATATTGTCCGTTTTTTGATATTCCTACTGACCATACAGCAGTAGAATGCCCGGAAAGGGATTTAACATAAGTTCCGTCTTTTTCCCATATATTAATTGTTTTATCTCCACCGCTTATAATATATTCACCATTGCTTGAATATTCTAATTCATAAATTGTTGCATAATGCCTTTGAAGTGTAGTTATTGCTTGGAAAGTTGTAGCGTCCCAAATCTTTATGGTTTCATCTTTTGAACCACTAATAAATTGTTTTCCATCCGGACTAAAAGCCACAGAATGAACCTGATCAGAATGATCTTTCAACGAAATAATAAGAGCTTTATCTTTTTGTGCCGATAAATTAATTTTTATGAAGAAGATTAAAAGGAATAGAACTAAAATCCGAAGTTTAAAATTTCGCATAATAAACCTTTAATAAAATGGTAATTTATCTGCGTTTATCAATAAAGTATTTGGCGACTATCATTCCACAGGCTATAGTTCCACCAGCAGCAATACCTAAATTTACACCACTTGTGCTATTGCTTGTGAAATTATCAGGATCATTTACAAGAATAAGAGTAACAGTTGCAACTGCTATTCCTCCGGCAACATAAAGCATTAAATCGGCACTCTTACTTTTTTTTCTTTTTTTTAGGCTGGCATAATCGGCTAAGTTTTGTGCTTCAAAATTAACAACCTGAAATTTAAATTGTTGGTAGTTTTTATTAAGCGTAACCTCAGAATTATTATAAGTATTAAGTAACAATGCATTATTTGATTCACCAGGACTTAGCGAATAAGATATTTTGAAAAATAATATGCAAATAATAAATAGTAAAATCTTTCTCATTTTCAACTAACTTTTTAAAGCAAAAATCTTCAGTTAAATCAAAACTAATATAAATAGCCTAAATGCCAAA
>JAUVLS010000305.1 GCA_030600625.1 Bacteroidales bacterium | reverse complement strand
AGCTACAATCATCTCCTTATATTCATCTCCGATAAATTTATAAAGGTAATCATCTGTTTCTGTATTAATATAAATTAATGTTGTATTATTTTCTTGTGTTACATTTGTGTTTGGAATATCATATCCTTTTAATGTTAACATCGCAACAGATGCAGCATAACCCACAGGAACAACAGTTTTTATGGTTTGAGTAATCGGGCTTACCGGAGGATCTTGAAACCAATCATTTATTGGATTATCAATTTCTTTTCTACAAGAAAAATTAATAATCAATAATAGAACTAATGAGTATTTTAGTATCTTCATGTGTAATTAAAATTTTGGTACGTAAATTTGTATACATAAATCGTTCCAGTTTAGTTACACATATAATTACCGACATGGGAAAATTGTATAAAACAGCCTCATATTTATTAATTTTACTTGGCATAATCCATTCCGGATTTACTCCATTTTTTTTTAAATCTTTAAGTGCGGATTCTTTATGGTTCTTTGGAACCGGTCTTACATATATATTTATGGGTTTATATAATTTGGCCGCCATTAAAGTAAAAATCAAAAGTATTTCAAGTATTGCAGTTATATTAAATTTTATCGGAACAATTTTTACAATGGCAATAACATATATTTTAAGAGAACCACAAGCTTATGTTGCACTAGTTCTTGTAATTTTTATATTCCTAAGCAGTTTGTTTACAAAAAGATAATCTCTTATTTATTCTTACTCAGTTGTTTCATTACATTTTTTGAAGTAAGTGCAAAACAAGGTTTTATTGGTATATCAGCTATTTTAAAACCTTTGGCAGTCCAAACATTACAAGTTTTAAACAAATGATAATGTTCATTGGAAAGATAAAACCGGCTATTACCATATAATCCTTTTTCCAGTTTTATATTATGTTTATTACTATCCAAAGAAAAACTTTTATTCAAATACTTAATAAGCTTAGCAAAATTCTCTTCTGTTAATTCAATCTCAATAATTTCTTCTTCATTCAATCTTTCCAATTGATGAGAACTCATTTCTGAAACATGCAAAACAGATTCCGTGGGCCAGAATATTGCTTTTACAGCCAGCCATATTGTTCCTTTTTCAGACATATAAAAATCTTTATCGCCCCAACCTATTTCAATATATTGTGAATTATTAAAATCATTACTAATTGCCGATAATAATTCACGTGATTCTGATCTGTTTATTATAATTCCTGTATGCCAACGATGTTTTAATACGTAGATTTTTTTACATTCGGTTACATTGTAATCTGCAGAATACAAATTATTTTGATAAACAAACGCCAGAAATAAAATGAATATTTTTATACTAAACATCATTCTTGTTTTAGTAAATCCTAAACGATAGTATATAAATATATTATAAGGTATATCTGAATATAGCAACCCAATGGCAAACACTTCCGGCAATTACCATCAAGTGCCATATCAAATGGTGGTACTTTATCTTATTCATTTTATAAAATAATACTCCTAAGGTATAACAGCCTCCACCAATAAGAATAAATCCTATACCCATTGGATGCATATGTTTATATAATGGGATTAAAAACATTAAAAAAAGCCAACCCATAATAACATATGCTATCACATAAAATAAAGCTACACCATTTTCAAATTTATTTGGAATAAAAACTTTTAAAATAACCCCTGTTAAAGCTAATCCCCATTCTATGCCAAACATAACCCATCCCCAATCATTACGAATAACCACTAAGGCAATTGGAGTATAAGTAGCAGCAATAAAAAGGTAAATAGCAATTTGATCGAAATTATGAAAAAAATCTTTGGCTTTAGTTCCAAATGGGAGTGAATGATTAAGTGTAGATGACAAATATAATAATACGAGAAATGAACCATAAATTACAAAACTTACTATATGCCAGGTTGTTCCATAACGCGACGAAAATACAGCCATTAAAACCAAAGCAACAATTGCAAATACAGCTCCAAGTCCATGAGATATTGAGTTAGCTAGCTCCTCTCCTTTTGTAAATCGTTTATTAACAGTCATAATTAATTATTTAGGAAAGTGAAAATGATAATTAATATATTAAACTATGAGCAAAGAAACCATCTTTAGAAGTAATTTTAACCACATCAAAACTAAAACATACAAAGATTTATGCAGATTTGATTTAGTTTATTTGTATAATTTTGGGAATGGTAAATTTAAATACACTTCCTGTTTCTAATTTGCTTTCAACCCATATTTTACCACCATGTTTTTCAACAAATTCTTTACACAGTATTAACCCTAATCCACTTCCCTTTTCTTTATTAGTTCCGGGTTTAGAATATATTTTATCAATTTTAAAAAGATTCTGCAATTCATTTTCAGACAGACCTATGCCAGTATCTTTAACTGATATTTCTGTTGCTTTATCATCTTTATTTGAACTTATAGAGACCATACCATTCCTGAGAGTAAATTTAACCGCATTACTAATTAAATTACGTAAAATCGTTTTTAGCAAATTTTTATCGGCGATAATATGGTAATTTTTAGGCAC
>JAUVLS010000077.1 GCA_030600625.1 Bacteroidales bacterium | reverse complement strand
ACCCATTTTTATTATCTAATTAATGGTTAAAATCCTGTCTTTGCCGACAGGCAGGCTTGCGATTTTTTAGCAGCTACTTTAGTTTTTATAATTTATTTTGTTTTGAATATCGAACAAGGATTACTTCGTGAAATCGCTTCGCTAAGTTATCGATTTAAGATTTATGAAGTATCTTCTGTTATAAATTAAACCATATCTAAAATCAAAATTCCCTGCCTGCCGGACGGGCAGGGTTAATCGGTGTTCTTAAATCAGTCATAAATAGTTTGTTTAAATACGAATTACATTCGTTTATTTATTAACCATAGGGATTTTAAATCCATAATGGTCTAATAATAAAAAAACCATCTTTAGAATATAAAGATGGTCAAAAATATTTAATTATATTGTTTTATTCAATACCTAATTCTTTCTTCACTAAAGGTAAAATGTCAATACTCTTTTCAGAAAAATATACTACACCACCAGCTCCAATATCAAAAACGTATAAAAAACCATTGTCTTTACCTGCTTTTTCTATTGCAGCTTGGGCTTTATCCATAATTGGCTGGAATAATTCAGCTTCTTTTTGTTGATAGTCCTGTTGAGCTGTTGACTGGAACTCCTGAACGCGACGTTGCATTTCTTGAATTTCAGTTTCTTTTGATTGTCTAACCAGATCAGAATAAGTTTCTTGTTTCTCCAAATAAGTGTTTACCTTACTTTGATATTCAACTTGCATTGCTTCTATTTCTTGCTGTAACATTTGGCTGTAACTTTGCAATGCTATTCTGGCGCTATCTCTTTCAGGCATTACTGAAAGTAACTCATTCGAGTTAATATGACCAAATTTATAATCTGTCTTTTGGGCAAATGCACTTGATACTGTAACTAAAACTGTTACAAATAATATTCCTAAATACTTTTTCATCTGTTTTTATTTTTTAATTTATATGCAAATTTATAAAATTAATTTTTATAGCCTAACTTTTCTAAAACTTCATCACTTTTATCATACTTTGGATCGGTATATAAAATTGTGGCTCCGGCAGCTGTATCAAGAATAATTGCATAATTACCTGATTCAGCTATATCTTTTATCACATTATACACTTCATCCTGAATAGGTTTTATAAGTTCCAGTCGTTTTTTAAATAATTCTCCTTGTGGCCCAAAAAACCTTTTTTGTAAATCCTTAACTGTTCTTTCTTCAGTTGCAATTTCGGCTTCGCGCTGTTTAATCATTTCATTTGTTAATAATACTTTTTCTGCCTGAAAATCCTTCTGCATCTGTTCAACAATAGAATATTCTGCTTCTATTTCTTTTTGCCAGTCTATAGATAACTTATTTAATTTATCTAGTGCTGCCTTGTATGCCGGAATATTATTCAGAATATATTCTGTATCAACAAAAGCATACCTTTGAGCATTTATGGTAGTTGAAATAAAAACAAATATTAAACCAAAAAGTATTTTTCTCATATCTTAAATTTTAAAATTGCTGCCCGATTACAAAATGGAATTGACTACCGCCAGCATCCGGTCTCCCGGGAATATCATCAAATCCATAGCCCCAATCAATACCTAGCAAACCAAACATAGGTAAGAATGCTCTCAAACCTCCTCCAGCTGATCTCTTAACATTAAATGGATTAAAGCTATCAACACCAGACCATGCATTACCAGCTTCAATAAATCCTAACACATAAATTGTTGCTTGCGGTTTTAATGAGATTGGATAACGTAATTCGAAATTAATTTTTTCGTACATGTTACCAGATTTTGCACCATTAGCGTCTAAAGGTGTTAATGAGCTGTTTTCATATCCTCTTAATGCAATATTCTCAACACCATATAAACTGTAACCCGACATTCCATCACCCCCTAAATCAAATCTTCCGAAAGGAGAATGACCAATACCTTCGTTATAATAGCCTAAATATCCAAACTCTGTATTTACTGCTAATACAAGATCTTTCCATATTTTAAGATACCAGGATCCTTTATATTTCCATTTATAACCTTCGATCCATTTATATTTCCTACTATCCATTTCATCATTATAGCCTCTATTTATAGCAATTTCTTGCTGTGAAGATGTTAAGTCTTCCCAAGAGTCGCCATATTTTAATATAACATCGGATTCAACATTCGCTTTTTCAGAACTAGTTAATTCCCAGAAATTATCTTCTTTAAATAAAGAATAAGGAGGAGTTAACTGTAAAGTTAAAGCAAATGATGAACCCATTCTTGGGTATATTATTTGATCTGTTGAATTCCTCGCAAGAGTTGTAGAAAAAGCAATATTATTTGAAGTTCCATTCTGGAAAATAAAATAATCCCAATCATTAAGATCATATCGCTGGTAATTAATCGAATTTGATATTGTAAAATAATCATCGGGCCATTTTAATCTTTGACCAAGACCAATTGATCCACCAAAAATTTTAAGATATTCATCACTCACCTGATAAAAATAATCGGTTTTCTTTTGGATAGTGTAATAAGCTGACACAGAAAAAGAATTTGGTTTTTTACCACCAAACCATGGTTCCATAAAACTTATACTATAGGCAGAGTAGTATTTCCCATTTGTTTGAGCACGTAAACTTAAAGTTTGTCCATCACCTGAAGGTATTGGTCTCCAAGCATTTTTCTTAAACATATTTCTTGTCGAGAAATTGCTAAACCTAAGACCCAAAGTTCCAACAAACATATTGGCACCCCATCCACCAGATACTTCAAGCTGGTCTGTAGATTTTTCCACTAAAGTATATTCCATATCAACCAAACCTTCTGCCTGATTAATATTAGTAGGTTCAATACCAAATTGTTCCGGATCGAAATAACCTAATTGTGCTAATTCTCTTTGAGAACGCATTATTTCAGATTTACTAAACAATGCTCCGGGTTTTGTTCGCAATTCACGTCTAATAATGTGCTCATTTGTTTTTGTGTTTCCGTGAATTATGATTTTATTCAGGCTAACCTGTCCCCCTTCTGAAATCCGCATTTGAATATCGATAGAGTCATTTTCAATTTTTTGAATCGTTGGTGTAACATTAAAGAATAAATGTCCATTATCGAGATAAAGATTACTAACTGCATCTTCATCAAAATTTAATCTATTATTAAGTAATTCGGTATCGTAAGAATCTCCTTTTTTTATTTTAAGTATTCGGTTAAGACCATCTGTTGAGTATTTGGTGTTTCCTACCCAATCAACATTTCTAAAAAAGTACTGATTCCCTTCATAAATTTTAATATCAATAGCGATTCGCTCTGAGTTAACTTTATAAATAGAATCAATAATTATTTCAGCATCCCTGTAACCTTCCGAATTATATTTAGCTAATACAAGGGCTTTGTCTTCCTCGAAAGAATCTTCTATAAATTTAGAAGGTTTAAAAAAGTTCAAACTTCTTTTTTTGGTTTCCTTCATGGTTCTTCTTAATTTGGCCTCAGAAAAAACTGTATTTCCATAAAAGTTAATATCACTAATTTTTACCTTTTCCCCCTTGTCGATGTAAATTCTAAGTTTAATATTATTAAGCCCAACTACTGTATCATCAACTTGTACAATATCTATTGTAGAATTTAAATATTTCTTATCATATAAATAATCTTTAATAATTCTTTCTGAATTATTAATCAAGTTTTGGGTTACCTGCATTCCTCTCTTTAATTCCAGCTTTTCCCTTACATCATTTTCTTTACCTTTTTTTAATCCCAAAATTTCTAATTCGGATAATCTATGACGCTCCAGAAGAAAAAATTCCAGGCTAACACTATCTTCTTCAAACTTGGTTGTATAAATTTTTACATCTGAAAATAACCCTTGCCCCCACAATTTTTGGATCGCATTTGTTATATCATCGCCAGGAATAAGAATCTTACTTCCAATTGCTAATCCCGACAAATTAACCAAAATATTTTTATCGAGATATTTTATACCTGTAACCGTAACTTCTTTTATAATATATTCCTGTGGTTTCTCGTAATTTGCAACAGGCATTGTCCCATAATCAATTTCCTGTGCAAAAATCGAGGTAACTGTAAAAGCTAAAATTATGCTAAATAAGAATTTCCTTATCATTCTATTAAATTCAGTTTTAATTATACTATTTTTTTATTTGTTCGCTAATTTTCCCAAAACGACGTTCTCTTTTCTGATAATCAACAATCGCTTCATATAAATCATTTCTTCTAAAATCCGGCCATAAAACTTCTGTAAAATATAATTCAGAATATGCCATTTGCCAGATTAGGAAATTACTTATCCTATATTCTCCACTTGTTCTTACAAGCAAATCAGGATCAGGAATATCTTTCGTATTTAAATACTTTTCAAAAAACTTATTATCAATATTATTGACATCTACAGGATTTTGTTTCTGCTCTGAAACAATGCTTTTTACAGCATTTACAATTTCCCATCTTGCACTATAATTTAAGGCCAAAATAAGTGACAAACCAGTATTATTAGATGTCTTATTTTTAAGGTCTTTTAACTTTGCACCAACATTTTTTGGCAATCCATCAATATTACCAATTGTCAATAAACGAATATTATTTTTGATTAGTGTGTCGGTTTCAGAATTAATGGTAGTTATTAGTAACGACATTATTGCATTAACCTCTTGCTTAGGTCTATTCCAATTTTCAGTAGAAAAAACATATAAAGTCAAAAATTTTATGCCCAGTTCAGCAGCACCTTCCACCGTATCACGAACAGCTTTTACTCCATTTTTGTGACCAAATATTCGCTGATTTCCTTTTTTCTGCGCCCATCTGCCATTCCCATCCATTATAACCGCTATATGCTGTGGTAGGTTTTTTTTATCAATCTGATCCTTTAAATCCATTTCCTAATGTGTAATATGTCGGACAATCAAACTTATCTTTAAACAGTTTATAAGTTACAAATACTCCACAAAACGAATACCAGTCATCGTTATGGATTACCGGAGTATTATTAACATCTTGAACATTTATAACACCATCAATCTGGTCATTAAATGTTTTTCGATAACTCCATTCTAAGCCTAAAGTTAAGCGCTCAAAGATATTATATTTAATTCCTATTCCAAAAGGAATTGTAATTGGATTTTCAAAACCACTAGTGCCAAATATATAATTGCCTCCTATCCCAATAAAAATGAATGGTGTAAACCTATGTTTATTCTTTTTAATATAACCAGAACTCGTATATTGTAAAAAATTAAATTCAATTAATGCAGAAACATCGATCAAACTGGCTGAAAAAGAAGCCCCTCTTAATTGATTCTCCATATCACTAAAATCACTATCGCTACCACTTAATTTCCCATAAAATCCTTTTATGCTTGTAGTAAGGTGATTGCTATGATTATATTTAAGAATAACTCCATAAGCCATTGAAGGCGAATAAAATAATCTTGAACGGCTTATGTCGCCCTGATAGTAAGAAGTCCCCAGGGTTACCCCTAGCTCTGTTCTACTTTGACCTATTAATAAATTCGCTGAAAAAACAAACAGGAACAGTAATAAATTTCTTTTCATATAATTCTAAAATCGGTAATTGGATCTCCGCTTTTTCTTCTTAATCTTAGTTGAAACGTTTATTACTGTAAAATAGTATGTGTCTTTTGCTTCTGAGGCTTCAGGGCTAAATCCATCAATAAAATCAGTAGTGGTGAATCTTCGCCCTAATTCCAATCCGATATAAGTTGTACCTGTTACCGGATATTTTAATCCAAGCCCAACAGGAAAAACGAATGTTAAGTTCTTATTATCAACAAACCTTGAACTCCCAACAAAACCATCTTTCGCTTTCGGTTTAAAATATGCTCCACCAACTCCCGCAAATACATACAAATTAATGCCTGTGTTGAATTTTTTTACTTTACCACGCATAGACATACTTTTATAGGAAACCATGTGCATTTCTTTAGTAATATGGTATTCAACATGTCCATTTAATTCAAACATATTTGTTGAAAAGGAATAATTTCTCCCTTCATTAATCGACTTAACATCTGAACCATGAATATTTGCATAAGTTAGATTAGTCTTAACTGCAATACGCTCATATAATTTATATCGATAACCAATTGCCAGAACAGGTCTTGAATAAGCTATATCTAAATCGGTAATACCAAATGCATCTGCTTTAGAAGAACCTCCAATATCTCCAAAATAATTTGAGATGCCAATTCCATACACATATTCGGATCTTGACAATTTCCATTTTTGCGAAAAAACCAAAGTTGGAATTATTAGTAAACTAAATAATAATATGTGTTTATATGATTTCATTTGTATTAATCTGTATATACAAAGTTATCTTTTTTTTTGAAATATTTACAATAACCAGATTATTTTCAACTTATTAAACTAATATTAAAATGTTTTGAGCTCAAATTTGTTTTACTCAATTTCTTTTATCAACTCCCCACATTAGCTTATTTCGTAAAGTTTTGTAAAAGCTCGTATTATTTAATTTTATTAATTGTATTTTAAATTCAGCTTTGCTTATTGTTATTTCTTCCGTATTTTTTATCATTACTGAACGATGATCT
>JAUVLS010000083.1 GCA_030600625.1 Bacteroidales bacterium | reverse complement strand
GGAAATTCTATAAAATTGAGCTCTGAAGGTTTTTTTTGTTAAACCCAAAGTTTTTTTAACCGCGAAGGGCGCAATGTCCCGATAAATATCGGAATACGCAAAGAGAAAAAGGAATATTTGATGAGATCTTTCTTTGCGTTCGTTGCGGTTTTAATTTTTCGTGTATTTAATGAAATGTTGAAAATCTTTTAACTTTGTAGTATAAAATAGAAAAACATAGAATATGTTAACTCCAAACAAAATAGAAAAAGGCGATAAAATTGGAATAGTTGCACCAGCTCGTAAAATCTTTATGAACGAAATAGAAGCTTCTATAAAAGTATTTGAAAGATGGGGACTTCAGGTAGAATTAGGGAAGAATATTTTTGAACAGGACAGGCAGTTTGCAGGAACGGACGAACAACGTGCCGAGGATTTACAATATATGTTAGATAAATCAGATATTAAAGCAATTATTTGTGCTAGGGGAGGTTACGGGGCAATTAAAACACTTGAGCTATTGGATTTTTCCAGCTTTCTTAAAAGTCCAAAATGGATAGTTGGATACAGCGATATTACTGCATTGCATACTCATATAAATCAAAATTTAGGAGTAAAATCGATTCATGGAATAATGCCTTTTAATTTCCCTAAAGACTCCACAGAAAATGAAGCAATCAAAACATTGAAAAAGACTCTTTTGGGAGAACAAAATGCTTATGAATTTAATAGTCACGAGTTTAATAGGTTGGGGAAAGTTGCCGGAGAATTGACAGGAGGGAATTTATCTGTTCTTTATAGTGTTTCGGGAACTAAATATGATATAGATACAAAAGATAAAGTTTTGGTTTTGGAGGATCTTGATGAATATCTGTATCATATCGATCGGATGATGATGAATTTGAAGTTTAGTGGGAAACTTAAAAATTTGAAAGGACTAATTGTAGGCGGAATGACAGACATGAATGATAACCAGGTTCAGTTTGGCAAAACGGCATATGAAATTATTCGCGATGCAGTTGAAGAATATGATTTCCCCGTGTGTTATAATTTTCCTGTCGGTCATATTAAAAATAATTATGCCATGATACTTGGTGCTCAGGTTAAACTAGAGGTAGGGAAAAACGGAGTGATTTTTAAAAACTAGCGCACTACTAATTCAAAGTCAGAAGGAATTTTAAATATATTATCGTTAACAGTACTATTAGTGATGTTGATAACATATAGCCTGTATTTTTCTTTTCTAAGCAGAGTTCTTTCTACGCAGAGCATTGGAAAAAACCCTTGTGTTTCCGGAATTTTTTCAAAAAATTCGTACGTTTTATCAGTATTATTAATAAGTCGAACCAATTCTTCGAAAAAATAAAAATTGTTTTGAGAAACCCAGTATGAAACTTCTGTATTACGCTCCTTGTTTTTCACTCTCCATTGATAGCATACATATTCGCCAACCATTCTTGAGTTTTCTGTTTTAAGTATTGTAAAATTCTCACTGTCAGGGTTTGGCTTGCTATTTATATCTGATTTGGTATATAGTTTTTTAGAAGGATTTAAAATATAAATTTGTTCTTTTTCAAGATTAATAAGTAAAGATTGGGTAAGTGTGTGCTTGTTATCAAATTTGTCAATTCTTACATTTTCTTTTTTAACAAAATATGTAAAATAAGAAATATCATAATATGATTCTTGAATCATTTCAATGCTTCCTTCAAACGATTCAACATTAGCGTTTGTTGAAGACAGCAATAGTAAGAAACTTAATAAAAAGTTTATCATAACTAAAAATCAATTATCTTTATAAAAACGATTGTTTTACAAAACCTGTGTTATCTTACAGGTTTAATATTATAAGGTTACAAAAATAATTAAAAAAATGGCCGATCATAATATATTGGGAAAAAAAGGAGAAGAGGTTGCAAAACAATATCTTGTTGAAAAGGGCTATAAAATAAGGCATTTGAACTGGCGACATAAAAAAAATGAAATAGATATTATTGCAAAAAAAAATAACTTTTTGGTGGTTATAGAAGTTAAGACAAGAACAAATGATTATTTTGAAAATCCGAAGGAAGCTGTTACTAAGAAAAAACAAAAAAATATTATAAATGCCACAGAAGCATATATTAATGAATATGATATTAATCTTGAAACAAGATTTGATATTATAGCAGTAACATTATCAAATAATAAAAAAGAAATTGAACATATAAAAGATGCTTTTCAGCCAAGCTTGCTATAAAAATATAGGGATATGAATATAGAAGAATTCAGAGACTATTGTTTAGCTAAAAAAGGAGTAACAGAAGAGTTGCCATTCGATGAAACAACTTTAGTTTACAAGGTTTTAGGAAAAATGTTTGCTTTAACCGATACCGACGATGAGTTTAAGATTGCCCTGAAGTGCGACCCTGAAAAAGTTATTGATTTAAGAGAACAATTTCCTGAAACAGTTCTGCCAGGTTACCATTTTAATAAAAAACATTGGAATACAGTAGTTGTTGATGGTACGATTCCTGAAAAATTGCTATACGAATGGATTGGTGATTCATATACCTTGGTAGTTAGCAAATTACCTAAGACAAAACAACGAGAACTGGAAATAGATTAAATTATATTATACCTTTACTAAAAATTGATAATTAAGTAGATGAAACATACATAGCCTGTCCCGAATTTCGGGAAACTAACGGGTTAACCCATTAGTTCACACAAGGGAATGATTATTCTTAAAATTATAAACAGATGAAGAAGTTGTTAGGATATTTTTTTCAAGGTCTTTTATATATTGCTCCTCTTGGTATTACAATATTTATTTTATATAAATTATTTATTTTTCTTGATGGGCTGTTCAAACCGTTTTTATATAAATACCTGAATATTAATATTCCCGGTTTGAGTATTCTGATCATTTTTTTCTTTGTTGTATTATTAGGATTAATGGGACAAACAATTATTGCACGTCCGATTAAACGTTTGGTGGATCATTTTATTAATAAAACTCCATTGGTTAATGTTGTTTATTCTTCTATTAAAGATTTATTATCGGCATTTATTGGCAAGGAGAAAAAATTTAATCAACCCGTTTTGGTTAAGGTAAATCTTATTTCCGATTTGGAAAAACTAGGGTTTGTTACACAAGAGGATGTTTCAAACCTTGGGGTAGAGGGAAATAAAGTTGCAGTATATTTTCCGCATTCTTATAATTTTTCAGGTGAACTTTTTATTGTTCCCGCTGAAAATGTTAAAAAAATAAACGTTCCCCCTGCTGACATTATGAAATTTATAGTATCGGGAGGAGTGGCAAATTATGATAATGAAAAACTGAATCTAAAATGAAAACACTAAAATTATTTGGGCTTATTACTATTTTGTTTTTTTCTTTTAACCTTTATGCACAAGAAGAAAATGAAGGATATAAATTTAAAGATTTAACAGACATAAAAGTTACATCGGTAAAAGATCAGCAAAGAACAGGAACATGCTGGAGTTTTTCTGCTACATCTTTTGTCGAAACAGAATTATTACGCTTAAATGACCACGAGTATGATTTGTCAGAAATGTATTTTGTTCGATATGCATACGAGGAAAAAGGGATGGATTACGTAAGATATCACGGCAATCTGAATTTCGGAGAAGGAGGCCAGGCACATGATGTTATGAATCAGATTAAAAAGTATGGATTTATAAGCCAGGAGGCATATCAGGGAAATGAATACAGCCCGGGGAAATATATTCACAGAGAACCCGATGAGCTATTAAAAGCGTTTTTGGATGTTATTGTAAAAAATCCTAATAGAAAATTATCACCTGTTTGGTATAATGCTTATAAAGCCATTATTGACATATACTTCGGCGAAGTTCCTGAAAAATTTGATATTGGTGGAGAAATTGTTACTCCGGTTGAATTTGCAAAAAAAATGGAGTTTAATTCTGAGGATTATATAGAACTAACTTCTTTTACACATCATCCAAATTACGAAAAAGTGATATTAGAGGTGCCCGATAACTGGTCACATGATTATTACTATAATTTACCCTTGAACGAGTTTATGGATGTTATGAAAACAGCATTGAAGAATGGTTATACCTTTGTATGGGATGGCGATGTTAGTTTCAAGGGTTTTTCTCATAAAAACGAAGTGGCTATTGTTCCCGAAGGAGATTTAGAATTTACATCACCTAACAAAGAAAAAGATATTACAGCAGATTTCAGACAACAGGAGTTTGATAATTTAGCAACAACTGATGATCATTTAATGCATATTACAGGATTGGCAGAAGATCAAAACGGGACAATATATTATAAAACAAAAAATTCCTGGGGAGAAGACAGCAATGATTTTGGCGGTTATTTATATATGTCAGAAAGTTATCTGAGATTAAATAGTATTGCAATTATGTTGCATAAAGATGCTATCTCAAAAGAAATAAAAGAAAAGTTAGAAATTAAATAAAAGGATTTGTCACCCTGAGCTTGTTGAAGGGTAACTTCAGAACTCAAAAAAATTAGAGTATTGTGATTTTAAATCGCAAATAGTTATCAATATTTATGCGTAATTGTTAAATTGCTTTATTGTTAAAATACAGCAATATGACAATTAAACAATTTAGCAATATTGTCAAAAAGTTTTACATGCTTGCGAATTATTTTTAAATATTGCTTGTTTTTGTGAGTATAGAACTTATTACTCTACCACCAACAAATTACAACCTCTAATATCGCTGTAATCGAATCGGCCAAGAACTTCGAAACTTCCATCCGTATTTATTTTTCCTAAATCTTTAGTTTCAATAAACGAACATGAATTGATATTGGCAAGATCGATTATATTTATTCCGCCGGGTTTTTCTTTTTCAAGATAACAAAAGGGATCATAAGCGTCGCATATTAAGATTTTCATCCATGGAGGTGAATAAAACTTCCCATCACCTTTGGAATATGCTTGCGATAAAAGTTCTGTCATTCCGTATTCCGAATGAATTGATTCAATCCCAAATTTTGATGACAAAAAATTATGTAGTTCTTTTTTAGTTAATTCTTTTCTTTTACCTTTCATTCCACCTGTTTCCATAATTATTGTATTGGAAAGATTCATTGGGAACTTTTCAGCTAAATCGACTAAGGCATACGAAACACCAATTAAAATGGTTTTTGTTTCAGATTGTTCTAAAGATTTCAGTTTAAAAGCAAGCTCTTCAATATTGTGTAAATAAAAACCACTTTCAGGATGACCGGATTCTTCAATTAAACGATTTACCATGTAAACTAAAGAAGAGCTTTCGTTTTCGAGGTATGTAGGAAGTAATGCAAGTATACAATAATTGCTTATTTTACCATATTGTTGTTCAAAGGTTTTTATAAAGCTTTTTTCGTAAATAGACAGGTCTGTAATATGATGGTTGCTTTTTGTAATTCCTGTTGTTCCACTACTGAAAAAAGTTTGTTGAACTTGTTTTGAACCGGTTATTACTTTATGAGTTTTAAAGAATTCGATTGGAAGAAAAGGGATCTCTTGAACTGTTTTTATTGAAGAAAAATTAGTTCCTAAATGAAAGAGATATTTTTTATATACCGGATTGTTTTTGGCCTGATAATTAAATATTCTTAGTGCAATATCATTAAAATGATTATCACTATTAATGGAAAATATTTTGTCAATTGAGAAATTGTGCATCTATAACAGAGTTTTTATGACAAAAATCTAAGTTTTATGTTGTTTGTAGTTGGTCGTTATTAAATGCTAATTCATTATAGGAATTAAACATTCAACACTCAACATACAATATTCAATTTTCATTATTTCTGCATATTCGACTTCGCAGTTTCAATACTTTTATAAATTATAGCTATTAACTCTTCCGTTTCTTTCATAATTGGAGCTAATTTCTTTGTATTTGGGATTAATGGTTTCCTTCTTATAATTTTTAAGCAAATTCTACTTTTTTATTGATTATTGCGTGTTGTTTATTGAGTATTTTTTCTAAATAATATCAAATAGTTTTTTTTATTAAACTTTAAATCACACAAGTTGGGCTAAGTCTATTAACACAACTTTGGCAGGATATGATAATTCAAATTTATTCTTTTTATACCAAGCTTACTAATTGTTCATCAGAATAAAAGCTCCCCAGTAAAAAGGTGCAGAATAAGTTTCTTTAATTTCCAGTTGGGCTTTCTTAAAAGCCATTTGCTTATCGCCTGTTTCAAGAAAATATTGATAGAATTTGGCCATTAACAGTTGTGTTACTTCATCACTTACTTGCCATAAACTCATTATAATGGTTTTTGCACCTGCAATTTGAAATGCTCTTTGCAAGCCGTAAACACCTTCTCCATTTACAATTTCTCCCAGCCCTGTTTCACAGGCACTCAATACAACCAATTCTGTTTTGTCAAGATTTAAAAGCATTGCTTCGTAAGCATTCAGAATTCCGTCATCGGTTTGTTTGTTTTCCGG
>JAUVLS010000098.1 GCA_030600625.1 Bacteroidales bacterium | reverse complement strand
TGATTTGCAACAATATGTAATTCATTTAGATTTTGATAAAATTAATAATCATGTTGATAATCTTAGATGGGTTACACAAGAAACCATGTTTGCTCATCAAAAAATAAATCCCAATTATAAACGAGGAACCATTAATTATTCGAAACTTACTGAAACCGACGTCATTCGACTAAAGAAAAAATTAAAAAGGGGTAAAAACAAACTTTACAAACTCGCAAAAGAATTTGGAATTACCCACACACAGCTTAACAGAATTCGCAAAGGCGAAAACTGGGGTCATGTAAAAATAGATTAAAATTTTAAAGATATTTTTTGTATCTTGGGTTTAAATTTTAATCCAAAATCAATGAAAAATCTATTCCGTTATTTGCTCTTTTTTTTAATCATTACATTAAGTCTTTCACTACAGAATAATGTCTTAGCACAAGAGCATGAAAAAGAAGAAACTGAAGTATCAGTTCATCAGGATCAGACAAATACTCATGAAGAAGTTCATGCAGAAGAATCAGGACATACCGGGAATATGAGTCCTTTATTTTTTATTATTATTGCATTAATAATTGGAGCCGGAACGCGTCATTTCCTTAAAAAAAGCCCACTTCCCTTTACAGTTTCCTTATTACTGATTGGTTTGGGTTTAGGAGTGCTGTCCCGAATGGGATATTTTGGCGAATGGAATATAATCGGAATAAAGTTAAATGCCACTTTTCTTAGTGATGCTATTGGTTGGGCAGGAAATATTAATCCACATCTAATACTATATATCTTTTTACCTACTTTAATTTTTGAAGCAGCATTTGCAATGGATGTTCATACATTTAAAAAAACATCAGCAAATGCATTTATTCTTGCCGTTCCCGGTATCATAGTTGCTATAGTGCTCACTGCTTTAATAGTAGTTGGAATAAAAATGGCAGGAATCGGACTAAATAAATGGAGTTGGGCAATGGCCTTGCTTTTTGGCGCAGTTGTCAGTGCTACCGACCCGGTAGCAGTTGTATCAATACTTAAAGATGTTGGTGCAAGCAAAAAACTGGGAACACTTATTGAAGGAGAATCGATGTTAAATGATGGTACTGCAATTGTTATTTTCATGGTGCTGCTTTTGGGTATTACAGGTGCAGGGTCTGATACTTCGCCGATAATAGAATTTTTCAGAGTAGCAGTTGGTGGTACTTTAGTAGGAATTATTATTGGTTATATTGTTATAGCGTGGGTTAAAAAAGTGTTTAATGATGCATTAGTTGAAATAACAGTAATTGTTGCTGCTGCTTATATGACTTTCTTTGTAGCTGAACATTTCTTACACGTATCAGGTGTTCTTGGTTTAGTATCATTTGGTTTATTTATGGCAAGTGTTGGAAGAACCAGGATTAGCCCCGAAGTAGAACACTTTCTTCACGAATTCTGGGAATTATTTGCATTTATCGCAAATACATTGATTTTCTTAATTGTAGGTGTTGTTATTGCAGATAATATTGTATTTACCGCTAATGATTTCTTGATTTTGTTAATATTATATATTGGAATTCATATTGTTAGAGCCATTGTTATTGCAATTTTCTTTCCTGTTATGAGAAAAGTAGGTTATGGATTACCTAAGAAAGATGCTTATGTTTTATGGTGGGGAGCTTTACGCGGAGCAATAGGATTAGCACTTGCTTTAATTGTTGTCGGTGAATCAAAAATTGATGGGACAATAAGAGAGCAATTCTTATTCTATACTGCAGGAATTGTAACTCTTACTTTAGTAATTAATGCTACAACTATTAAAGTATTTCTTAATTGGTTAGGATTAACTGATATACCTCCTGCTAAACAAAAAATGATTTTAAATGCTGAAAATTATCTGAGGAATACTGCTGAAAACTCAATGGATAAACTAAAATCAGACCGATTCTTAAGCAGAGCAAATTGGGAAAGTGTTAAAACCTATTTGCCGGAAGAACCTGAAAACATTGAAATTAAACTTGACGAAGGAAAGTATTCCAATTTGTACGAGACCAGAAGAAGGATTCTCGAAAAAGAAAAAAGCAGTTACTGGAATCAATTTAAAGAAGGTCTGCTTGGTCCAAATGCAGTTCGTAATTTAACCGACGCCATTAATGAAATTATTGATGCTGACGGAAAAATTTCCTTGTCAGAAAGAAAAGATTTGGAACAACTGTGGCAAACACCAAAGTTTCTTAACAAACTTCAATCTATACCAATTCTGGATAAAATTTCTCAAAGATTCTTTTTTGAGCAATTAACTAATAGTTACGATGCAGCAAGAGGTTTTGTTGAAGCTCAATATGATACATTGAAACTGACAGAAGGTATGGCAATAAGTTCTGATACCGAAGAATTAACGGTAGATCAGGATCTGGCAACTATAGAAAGTGAAATTAACGAGAACAGAATTCATGGTTTAACATTCTTAAGAAACCTTAAAAACACTTTCCCTGAAATTTATGATGCCATCGCAACACGCCAGGCAATACGTTCAAACCTAAATAGTGAATTAAAAATTGTTGAAAGATTACAAAAGAAAGGACAAATAGGTTCCGATGAAGCTCATAAAATGACTGAAAGTATTGAAGAACGAATGAAGAAACTTATTGACTCGCCTCCTGAAATAGTGCCTCCTGAAAAAGCCAAATTATTACAAGATATATCATGGCTAAAAGAACTTGATAAACCAATTTTTAATAAGATTGTGAGCTTGTTCCAACATAGAAATTATGCTGTTGGAGAAAAAATTATAAAAGAACATGGACAAGTTGATGGACTATATGTTATTGCTCGTGGATCTGTAAAAGTAACTATTAATAAAAAGCTTATTGATATTTTAGGAAAAGGAAGTGTTATTGGTGAAATTGCGGTTCTTACGAATGTCCCAAGAACTGCTACTGTAACGGCAGAATCCCCTGTTACTGTACTTCGACTTACATCTGTAAGTATGCAACAAGTGATTCATGACAATCATACTTTAGAAGACAAATTATGGCAAATTGCTGCTCCACGTTTGGCTGAAAATATCATCTCTGAACATGAACCATATAACAAAATGCAACACGCAGAATTACAGCGACTACTATCAAAAGGAGAATTAGTCCTGGCTAAGAAGGTCAAAAATATTGATATAGAAGATAAATTGGCAATCCTCATTACAGGAAAAGCCATTAAATCTAATAATGAAAATGTGGAAGCTCCTTGTTGGATTGATGATAATTCTATTACACTAAGCCGCGATAGCAGATTGTTAATTTGCTCTAAAAAGTAATTGTATATTTTTATTATTAAACTCAAAGCATCAGGTTATTACTTGATGCTTTTTATTTATTTGAATTTTGTATTCGGAATTTAATCAGCAATGTCCATTTAAGATAAATATCTAATTTCAAACTATATAAAACACTCTATGAAATAAAATTTGTTTATTCTACTATTTCAAAAATTGGATTGCCAACTGAAGCATTGGGCGAAGTTATTTTAAGAATCCATGCAATTGTTGGTGCAATATCTATTACTTCTGTAGATCTATCTATTCGAATATTTTTAACTTTCCAACCATACCATATCAAAGGAACATGAGTATCGTATTCATATCCCGATCCTGATTTTGTTACATATCCATTTTTTTCAATCCAACCGGGTTCAAGGTTTATTATCACATCACCCGAGCGTTTTTGATGGAAACTGTTTTGAATTTTTTGATTAATACCGGACTCAAAATTCGTTGCATTTATTGTTGATGCGGGAAGTGCATTTGCCACACCGGTAAACTGAACCATAAAGTTGGCTACTTTATTTTGAACATCATTCAAATCAACACCTGTATTGTCTATTAATTGCTGATTAAAATATATCTGTCTTGAATAATATGACTTTACCCATTCTCCTTCCTGATATAAAATACTTAAATAACTATTAAGTAAAGTAACAGCCTTGGCACCATCAAACACACCTGCATTTTGTTTTTTAGAAATAAGATATTCAGGAACATCAGAAATTCCTCTGTCGGATGTTATATAAATCAAAGTATTCTCCAAACCTATTTCATTATCAAGAAAACTTATAAGGTGTTCCAAATCTTTATCCAATCGTAAAAACAAATCCTCCATCTCAACAGACCGAGGACCAAATAATTCTCCACTGTAATTTGTTGCAGAAAAACTGATTGTAAGAAAATCTGTAAAACTATCTTTTCCTAAATCCTCGTTAATAATTGTCGATACTGCAAAATCCTTGGTGTAAGTATTTCCAAACGGAGTATATTTTAGATATTTAAAATTTCCGGATCGATTTCTTAAATACGATAAATCATACGGAAAAGTATAACGATAATTTCTAAAACCTATTTCAAAATCACTATCGTCAGGTAAGCTATATTTATAATTATTTTTTAAGGAATACATACTTGCCCAGTTCCTTCTCATATATACCTCCTGAAATCCTTTTGCATTAAACTCCTTTACCCATGCTGGTAAAGTATCGGTATAATAGTTCCCTGTTATCCATCCTCCATCATGATTATTAAACCAAAATGCATAATCTGCTAACCTTCCTCCTGAAATCACGGCAGAAACAGGATTCAAAGAAATAGAAATTACTTTAGAACTATCATTGGTAGCCAACTTCAATTCATCTCCAATAGTAGAGCTCATTATATTTTTAGGAGTATAATTCCCCATTGAAATTTCTCCATTTATTAAATTAAATTTTGATTCGTCGGCACAACCAACAGTTTTGTCTGCTAATCGATTATACCAGGTATCTGAAATAATTCCGTGATAATCAGGATATGTTCCTGTTACTATACTTGCCTGACCTACACCATTCTGTGTAATTAAATAATTATGATGAGTTTGAGTACAAAAAGCTCCATGGTTTATTATTTTTTTAAAACCATTCTCTCCAAACGAATCCCAATAGCGAAGAAGCATCTCATAGCGCATTTCTTCAATTACAATTCCAACTACTAATTTTGGCGGTTTATTAAGTTGATTCTGAGCTTGCAGTATACTAAACCCGAATAAAATAAAAAGACTAAGTAATATTGATTTTGTAGAATATTTTCTTTTGTGCATTTCTTAAATTTAGGAATTTTTAAATACTTCGTGCTAAAATAAACAAAACTCCAACACCTAAGAAGATACTTACTAATATATTTGCAGTGGCAAAGTAATAATTACCTGATCGTAATAATTCAAAAGTCTCATAACTAAATGTTGAGAATGTACTAAATCCTCCACAAAACCCAACAATTAAGAGCGCTTTAATAGTTGACGATACAATAAGTTTCTCTGTTGTTACAAACAGTATAACACCTAATATTAAAGTACTTATAACATTCGCTGTTAAAGTTCCTACAGGGTTAATTTCTTTAAAATCCGAAGTAACAAATTTTGATATCCCAAATCGAGTTACACTACCCAATCCACCACCAATAAAAATTGCAAATAATGTATTCATTTGTTTAATATTTTAGATTTGAGTATCGAGTACATAGTATTGATTATTGAAGCTGATTTAAACTAATGTGATTGTACTATTTTTTGTGATATTTGGAGATTTAGTGTTTTAGTGGCATAAAAAAATAGCCACAAAGACACCAAAACACCAAAAATTACACTAAACACACCATTTATTTATATCATAGCCATTATTGACTATTTTACTATTTTACCGATTTACTAATAAACCAATAAATCTTATACCGCATACCATATACCTAAATTATATATTAAACCTGATATGAAGAATATCGCCATCATCAACAATATAATTTTTACCTTCGACATGAAATTTCCCGGCTTCTTTCACTTTAGTTTCAGAGCCTATTGAAACAAAATCATCGTATTTCATAACCTCTGCACGAATAAAGCCACGTTCCAAATCGCTATGAATTGCTCCTGCAGCTTGTGGCGCATTCATACCTTTTCTAATTGTCCAT
>JAUVLS010000022.1 GCA_030600625.1 Bacteroidales bacterium | reverse complement strand
TTAAATCAAAAAAGGGATATTACTGACAGTATCGAATATGCAAAACATATCCAAATAGCATTGTTCCCCGATAAAATTACATTGCAAAAGATTCTAAAAAAAGGATTTTGTTTATTTAAACCAAAAGATATAGTAAGTGGCGACTTTTATTGGGTGGCAGAAATTAACAACAAATCAATTATTGTTGCTGCTGATTGTACAGGGCATGGAGTTCCTGGCGCATTCTTGAGTATTATAGGAATAAATTTCTTAAACGAAATTGTTTACGATGAACAAATTGCTAAGCCTTCGGAAATTTTATCTTTATTAAGACGAAAAATAATAAAAACCATGGTACATACCAACCGGATTAATGAATCTAAAGATGGAGTAGATTTAGCCCTGGTTGTTATTGATTACAACAAAATGATTCTTGAATACGCTGGTGCGTATAATCCCTTATATTATATCCGTGATCATATGCTCAATGTAATAAAAGCAGACAGAATGCCAGTGGGGATATCGGAAAAACCTATTGCTCCATTCACCAATCACACAATGGAGATTCAAAAAGGAGATTTATTTTACATGTTTACTGATGGTTTTGTTGATCAGTTTGGAGGCCCACGAAAGAAGAAATTCAGAGTCGGAAATTTACGAGAATTACTTCTTGATATTCATGAAAAAGAAATGTCTGAACAAAAAAGAATTCTTTATGAAACTCTCATCAACTGGAAAGGGCAACAACCACAAGTTGATGATGTTCTATCAATCGGAATAAAAATTTAAAACTATTAAGTTTAAATTTCAAGCAAATTTACTACCGATTCTATTTTTAAGTCTTTACCACTTATCGTATGCATGGCTTTTTGATAATAAACCTGTCTTCTACCTAACAGATCTTTTGCATAAACAGTTAAATCTTCTCTTGATTTTCCCCAGATTAAAGGCCTGTCTTTTTTTGCATGCATTAACCGATTAACCAATGTAGAAATATCAACTTCCAGGTAAATGGTAACTCCTGTCTCATTCATCAATTTCATATTATCAAAATAACATGAAGTACCACCACCAGTTGAAAGCAGAATGTTTTCGTTTTTATTAATTATGGTCTCTAAAGATTGTTTTTCTATTTCTCTAAATTTATCCATTCCCAGATTATAAATAAGTGAACGAATAGTCGAGTTGTATTTTTCTTCAATATAATCATCAAGATCAACAAAAGGCGATCCGATCTTTTTAGCCAATTTTTTCCCAGCTGAAGATTTGCCACTTGCCATAAAACCAATCAGAAAAACTCTCATAAGCAATAATTTCTGAACTCAGTCTTTAATACAAATTCATAAAATAATACGCAAATTGAATTGTCGAAATATTTATATTGAATTGTTGGAATAATGGAATATTGGATAATTGGGAAACGATAAATATAGGATTTCCATCAATCTAACATTCCAAGAATCCATTTTCCCAGATACATGAATAAAGCAATAATTTGCTATTTCATTCTTAAATTTTAAAAAACCGAATTCTAAATTTAGACATTTAAATATACAAAAAATCCAATTGGAAAAAATTCATTATTTTTCACCATTCTCAAACAAACTCATCTGAGATGTGTCCTCATCCTTCATATCCTCTACAGATTCCGGCATTTCCGGCTCTTCTTCCTTAAGAATTAAAGGTTCAAGTTCTTTAACCACCTTTACCTCGTAATTAGATAGTCGTTTCCCTCTTGCCTTATAACTTTTAACACCAATAAATTCAGCAACTTCAATAATATCATTTTCACGATTTTTATGTCTGCCTCCAAATGAAACTTCCAGTCTTGGATATTCAACTTCAATTAATTTAATTAATCGTGATTCTTCGTTATCGCCTATAAAACTTGTTGGCTTATCAATAGGGTCGATGATAAACCTTTTTATGTAATAGTATTCCAGATCAGCATCGTAGTACACTGCAGAAAATATTTTTTCATGTCTGTATTTTTCAACAATCATAACATCATCTTCAAAATGATTCATTAAATCATACGTTGATAATCTGTAATTTCCCGATTTAGTAACAACCAAAATTTTATCATCTGCATGGAATTCCCCCAAATAATTTCCTCTTCCATCGGCATTTAAACGCAATACTTCTTCTTCGAACCAAATCTTTCTATCTCCCAGTGTAGAAACTCCCTCATCCTTCAATACAATTTTATGAATTGCATATTTTGTAAGGATATTACCCATTGACTGTCGGCCTTTTATTGCCAATTCGCTAAATTCAAATTCAAAAATCGGTTTTTTCAATCTTGGTCGTGGACGTAAATATATCTTAACAATTTCTGCTTCACCATTTGGATTAACTGTCATGTAAAGAATCTTTGATCCCTTAGTACCTTTCGAAATATTGTAATCTTTATCACGCGTTATTCCTTTAATAGCACAACGTTTGATCATGATAGCTCCGTTTAGGCCATCACGATAAATTATATTATAAATTGTGCGGTCATCGTTTCGTTTAAAAACAGCAACATGAATTATATCTTTACCAACAAATACCTTATCGTCAGCTTTGGTAATTATATATTTCCCATCACGAAGAAATACAATCACCTCATCAATATCTGAACACTCGCTCACATATTCGTCCTTTTTAAGACCTGTTCCAATAAAACCTTCTTCACGATTTACATAAAGTTTTCTATTGGCAACAACAACCTGCGTTGCAGCTATTGAATCAAGATTTCTGATTTCTGTTTTTCGATCACGGCCATCACCATGTTTTTTGCGTATTTGCTTATAATAGTTAATTGCATATTCAATAATATGATCAAGATGATTCTGAACTTCTTTTATTTCTTCTTCAAGTCCACGAATATATTCATCAGCTTTTTTAATATCGAACTTTGTAATACGCTTAATTTTGATTTCGGTAAGCTTTACAATATCCTCTTCTGTTACCTCACGTAGTAATTTTTTCTTAAATGGTTCAAGTCCTTTATCAATAGTTTTAATTACAGATTCCCATGTTTCGCATTCTTCTATATCGTGATATATTCTGTTTTCAATAAAGATTTTTTCCAGTGATGTAAGATGCCATGCCTCCTGCAGCTCATGTTTTTTAATTTGGAGTTCTTTCTTTAATAGTTCAACTGTATTATCAGCTGAATTCTTGAGCATTTCAGAAACTCCTATAAATATAGGTTTTGAGTTTTCAATAACACATGAATTTGGCGATATTGAAACTTCGCAATCGGTAAAAGCATATAGTGCATCTATTGTTTGATCGGGAGACGTTCCTGCTGGTAAATGAATTAATATTTCTACATTTTCGGCTGTGTTATCATCAATTTTCCTGATCTTTATTTTCCCTTTTTCATTTGCTTTTAAGATTGAATCTATAAGACTTTGTGTTGTTTTACTAAAAGGAAGTTCTGTGATTTTTAGCGTTTTCTTATCTTCTTTTTCAATTTTTGCCCTGATTTTTATTGAACCACCACGTATGCCTTCATTGTATTTACTAAAATCAGCTATCCCTCCTGTTAGAAAATCAGGATAAATTTCAAAATTTTTACCTTTTAAATATGCTATTGCAGCATCAATTAATTCGTTAAAATTATGAGGTAAAATTTTTGAAGCAAGACCAACTGCAATTCCCTCAACACCTTGTGTCAAAAGCAAAGGAAACTTAACAGGCAGCGTAACCGGCTCGTTGTTTCGCCCATCGTATGATTTTTTCCATTCAGTAGTTTTAGGATTAAAAACAACATCCAGAGCAAACTTTGATAATCGGGCTTCGATATATCTAGAAGCAGCAGCTCCATCGCCAGTTAAAACATTTCCCCAGTTACCCTGAGCATCAATTAACAAATCTTTTTGCCCAATCTGAACAAGAGCATCTCCAATTGACGCATCGCCATGTGGATGATACTGCATTGTATAACCAATAATATTAGCAACTTTATTATACCTGCCGTCATCCAGCCTTTTCATTGCATGTAAAATTCTACGCTGAACAGGTTTTAGTCCATCATGTAAATGAGGAACAGCTCTTTCAAGTATAACATACGAAGCATAATCAAGAAACCAATCTTTATACATTCCTGACAAATGCACTATTTTATGCATTTCTTCGCTCTGCTTTTCTTTGTCAGATATTTCTGAATTCAGTTCTAATTCTTCTTTGTTCTGTTGATCTGTTTTTTCGTTTTTCTCGTTACTCATCCTTACAACAATCTCTTTTAATTGATCAATTTATGTAAAATTCTATAACTATAATTTAATATATGTGGATTTATAAAAGTTATCTTTTTAATTTAGCCCTTTTATGCTTGGAATAATGGAATCCCGAAAGTTTTCGGGAGGAAAAATGGAAATTCCATAATCTCTTCCAATATTGCAATATTCCCTGCCTTGCCGGCAGGCAGGCAGTATTCCATTGTTTTTCTTGAGTTAGAATAAAATCTATTTCACCACATTAGTTTATATCATAGCCAATTCTATTAATCTGAAACTTCGACTTTAAGATTTTCAACAATAAAATCCTGTCTTTCGGGTGTATTTTTGCCCATGTAAAATTCCAGTAAATCTTTTACTGCATCATCCCTCCTAAGCCGTACAGGATCCAGACGAATATCTTTACCTATGAAATACTTAAACTCATCAGGCGATATTTCACCAAGACCTTTAAACCTTGTTATTTCAGTATTATTTTTTAGTTTGTTTATAGCTTTATTCTTTTCTCCTTCACTATAACAGTAAATGGTATCCTTTTTATTCCGAACCCTGAATAATGGTGTTTGTAAAATATATAGATGTCCATTTTTAACCAGATCAGGGAAAAACTGCAGAAAAAATGTAATCAACAGTAATCTAATGTGCATACCATCTACATCGGCATCGGTTGCTATAACTACATTCTTATATCTTAAGTTTTCAATTCCTTCCTCAATATCGAGAGCCGCCTGCAATAAATTAAACTCCTCGTTTTCGTAAACAATTTTCTTAGTTAAACCATACGTGTTTAATGGCTTACCTTTTAAACTGAAAACAGCCTGAGTATTTACATCGCGCGATTTTGTAATAGAACCACTTGCTGAATCTCCCTCTGTAATAAAAATCATTGTTTCGTTTTTACGTTCATCGTTTGTGTTATAATGCATCCGACAATCACGTAATTTTTTATTGTGAAGGCTTGCTTTTTTTGCTCTTTGCTTAGCTAATTTTTTAATTCCTGAAATTGCTTTTCTCTCTTTTTCTGATTCGATAATTTTCCTGTGAAGTGCTTCGGAAACCTCATCGTTTCGGTGAAGGTAATTATCAAGCTCTTTCTTTAAAAAGTCTCCTATAAAGTTTCTTATGGAAGGCCCATTTGGAGCTATATTTTTTGAACCAAGCTTTGTTTTTGTTTGCGACTCGAAAATAGGTTCTTCAACCTTAATACTTATAGCTGCTACAATAGAGGTTCTGATATCTGAAGCATCAAAATCCTTTTTATAAAACTCGCGAATTGTTTTAACATATGCTTCGCGGAAAGATGTATAATGTGATCCTCCCTGTACTGTATGCTGACCGTTTACAAAACTATAATACTCTTCGCCATACTGATTGCCATGTGTAATAGCGATCTCAATATCTTCACCTTTTAAATGAATAATCGGGTATAATCCTTCAGAACTCATATTCTGATCTAAAAGATCATGAAGTCCGTTATCAGAATAATACTTTTTACCATTTAGTTTAACAGTTAAGCCGGAGTTTAAAAAAACATAATTCTGAATAAGAACAACAACATATTCTTCAATGTAGTGGTAATCCCCGAATATCTCTCTGTCGGGCACAAAGGTTGTTAAAGTACCATTTTTTTCAGATGTTTTCTGGACATCTTCATCGCTAATCACCTCGCCATTAGCAAATTCAACACATTTTCTTTCTCCATCGCGAAAAGCGTCTATTTTAAAACTGGCTGATAAGGCATTAACCGCTTTAATACCAACACCATTCAGACCAACTGATTTTTTAAACGCTTTGGAATCATATTTTGCTCCTGTATTCATTTTTGAAGCAACATCCATTAATTTTCCTAAAGGTATTCCACGACCGAAATCCCTTACTTTTACATAACTGTCGGTTATTTCAATATCAATTGTCTTTCCAAATCCCATCATATACTCATCGATGGAATTATCCATAACTTCTTTTAATAATACGTAAATTCCGTCATCCTGCGAAGAACCATCACCTAATTTTCCGATATACATTCCCGGACGCTTCCTTATGTGTTCTTTCCAATCAAGTGTACGTATACTATCTTCTGTATATATTGCCGTCATCTCACCAAATTTTTCGTAAATATAATTAAAAGAAAAGTCCCTGCTGAAATTGTTTATCAACAGGCATGGCTTAAAGCTGTTGATAAATTAACATCAGTTCGATATAAAATTTAGTTCACTAGCCTGAATAATACTGATTAACACCATATTCGATTATTATGAATTTTGGAATAATGGAATATTGAAAATGTATTTTGGATAATATCCATTAATCCATCATTCCAACACTCCAATTCATTATAGCAAAATGTATTTTGCTTATTATCAGACTATTCGTTAATTTCTTGAATCAAACTTAGATTAAAAATTATTAAATTATGCAAATTAAATAAAAATCAACGAATAATGGTGCATACAGATTGTTGAAAAAATGTTAATTTGAAAAAATTCCCATTTGTCGCATTAATAGCGAGGCATTCATGTTTTGAGTTACTCCGGGGCGAAGTTTATAATCAAATTTAATTTTATCTGCATCAATTTCAACTTCGAAACACTTATTCTTAATATTATCCGGATAATCTTTTTCGAGCTTACATAAAGTCAAATCATGCGTTGCAACTATTCCTGTGGCTTTTAACTTTATTAAATGTTCAACAAATTTCCACGATCCTTTCGCTTTATCGGCCGAATTAGTCCCTTTTAAAATCTCGTCTAATAAAACAAAAGTAGTTTTCCCTTGCTTTAATTCCTCGATAATATACTTTAATCTTTTTAGTTCAGCATAAAAGTACGATTCATTTTCTTTTAGAGAATCTGCTGTTCGCATTCCTGAAAATAAATTCATCAATCTAAAATCAAATTTTTTAGCACATACAGGCATTCCATTCATTGCAAGAACTAAATTAACACCAATAGTTCTTAAAAAAGTGCTTTTACCAGCCATATTAGCACCAGTAACAATATCAATTTCGCCTAGTTTATCAATCTTGAAATTGTTATTAACCCGCTTTGTTCGTGGAATTAAAGGATGGCCTAATTCTTCAGAATCCAGAACTGTTAAACCGGACACCTGTGGGTAAACAAAATCCGGATTATTATAACTGTAATTTGCCATACTACAATAAACATCAAACTCTGCAATAACTTGTACCCACCGTTTTATATTTTGTCCGTATTTTACTTTCCATCTTTCCAGTCGCATTAAAGAATATAAATCCCACATTAGTGTAGCATTTAAAATAAGTCCTAAAAATATATTTAGCCGGGTATCAAATGCATCAATAATTCGAATCAACTTTTTAAATGCTGTTTCGGCATGAACTGTTTCTGTTTGTAAATCATTTTGAAGCTTTTTCAGGATTTCTGAATTGAACACCTCATCCTCAATAAGTTTAATTAGCTTTGAATAATTCTTTAGAATTCGAAGTTCTTCGGAAACAATCCTTTGTTCTTTATTTGTTCTTTTCAACAATATACTTGCTATTAATAATTGCAATAAGGCAAATAATACAAACCATGAATAATGTGAAATACCTACTATCAGTAAAACTAAAAATGATAATGTTATTACAGGAAGTAAAACCACTAATATTTTAAATAAAATACTTTTGATGAAGTAAACCGGATCGTCAATCCAATACTCAATTTTTTTGTTATCATCATCAATAATCGGGCAGGAATATCCGGTTGCCATAAAATTATGCCGCCAATCAATTTTAGGTGTTAACTCTTTTATGGCTTCTTGCTGATTTTTAAAGAGTATATCATTTGTATTAATATTTAATATTCTTTTTGCAAGTAGTTCTCTGCCTACAAGGCTTACTGTTCTGTTCAGATATTGGAATATAGATCCTTCACCAAACAAATCTAAATCAAAGGAATATGCATGATCGCGAGAAATATAATTTACGCCATCATTAAAACTTGAAAAATCGTTGCTTAAAACATTGATCTCATCCTTATTAATTTTTATAAGATTTTTAATATGATTTAAAACTTCCGTCTTTTTTAAATAGTAAACCACGCCAAAAATGAAAAAAGCGAAAAAGAAAAAGACCAATCCCAGTAAAATAAAGCTGAACTGTTTAATTAAAAATACCATTAATGTAATAGCTGAAATAAAAGTAAAAAATCTCAAAAAACTTAAAAGAATAAGATTTTTTCTAACTCCAGATAATTTTAGTTTAAATAATTTAACTCGTTCTTGATATGTACTCTGCAGTTCATTAATTTTCATTTTCAGACAATTTTAGTTGATTCAATTCTGATTCTATCAAATTTCTTATCTGATTTGCAAATTCCCTGGTATCTATATCTTTAAAATCCGAATATGGAATTTCGTCAAGGATTTTTATTATTACCTTGTGCTTCCCCGTAAAGAAAAAATTTGAAGAAATAAATTTGTTTCCTGTTCCATAAATAACCACTGGAATTATTGAAGTTTTTGTTTTTTGTGCCAGCTTAAAAGCTCCTTCTTTAAAATTCCCTAAATGGCCTGTTTTAGACCTGGTTCCTTCCGGGAAAATTGTTATAATACAGCCTTTTCTAAGAACTTTTTCAGAATCAACAAACATTTTCTTTATGCTCGATTTACTTGATCTTTGAAGTTTAATATCCCCTTTAAGATTCATACACCAACCATATATTGGTATTCTGAAAACTTCAGCTTTAGAAATCCAACGAAAAGGAACTCCAAGGCGATAAATTAAAAGTATATCTTCCTGAGACTGATGGTTAGCAACAATTATTTTGGATTTACTATTTAGCTTTTCCTTACCAATAATTTTTATTTTCCATCCGGGAACCAACAAGGTAAATAAACTTCCCCATATATTTGCCAGATAATTAAGAATCAATAATTTTTTATCGAAAAGAGCAGTTAAAAACCAAACTAAAACAAAAAGCGGTGAAATAACCAATGTAACTATTATAACTAATAACCAAACATAAACAGAAAAAATTATTCTTGACATCTTATATATATTTTAAATAATACTCTCTACAAAATTATCGTTTTAATTTAATTATTTATGATTATTAAATTGATTTCCCATAATTTAAAAAAGGTGCTAAGCGGCTATGTCTTATAGACTCTTCAGTAATTTTTAAAAGATATTCAATTTATAAGCAAATCCCTGCCTGCGGCATGCAGGAACTAAGCACCTAATATTCAAGAATAATAATGATTTATAAAATATGGATTAGATATATAATTCGATAGTCATATAATTTGTTTTCACTATAAATTATTTTCATTTTGGTATATTTTTTGAATATTAACATTTTACTTATTAATTTCACAGCAAATTAAAATATCATATTTGAATTTAAAAACTTCTAAATTATGAAAATTAGAACTTTAATAATTGCAGTATTAGCCTTTTTAATGAGTTTTCCATTACTCGGACAGGAAGAATATGCAGATCTTGACACAATTTACATGCTTGGAAGAAAAAAATTAATTGTAGAAGTAAAAACTATATCTTCAGCAACAGTGCGGTATTCAGAACCAGGTTCGGAAGAATCAATTACTATAGAAAGAAAAGAAATTCAAAAAATAATTTTCAGTAATGGAAGAAAAGAAGTCTTTAATAAGCCTGTAATGATAATGGTTGAAGAGGGTGACTGGAAAACTGTAATTGTTACTGATCGAAAAAACGATGTTGAAGGTTTATATGAACTGGGAAAAGTTAATACCAAATCATCGGCTGGAAGTAGAAGTGCAAAATCAGCTAAAAAAAGCGCTATGATCAGGCTTCAGAAAAAAGCTGCAAATTTAGGAGGAATGATTGTTTTAGTTACAAGAGAAGAATCTGTTGGAGGCTTTGGAGAACCTCCAACATATGTAGTTGAAGGAATTGCTTATGGTTTTGAACCTCCAAAGAAAACTGAAACTGAAAACGAAAATAATTAAATAAAAAAAGGGAGCTTACACTCCCTTTTTAATTTACCCTAATTTATTAACCCTGCTTCATCAATCCCTTGAATAAATACCACATCTTTAGGGATTCTTTTACGTTGAATCTTATATAAATCATTCAAAAGTTCGTCTCGAATAAATCCTTTTTCATCGACTAATTTTTTAGCTGCATCATAATTTCCATCACCTTGTATTACTAATATTTCTTCTGAAAATTTAAGCATTGCTTCTTTCGTTTTATCAAAATCAATTCTATATCTCCCGCTTTTTTTATCACGGGTAAATGCTCCAAGCTCTTCAAAATAATAGAATCGTATCATATTAGCAACCCCCTGATCATTTGATATTCCAAAACGCACCGACCTGAATACATCGGCCATATAGGTAACGTAATTGTCCATTAAATCACCGTCACTCAT
>JAUVLS010000287.1 GCA_030600625.1 Bacteroidales bacterium | reverse complement strand
GTAAAAGTATTATTGTAAAACGAAAAGCTCCTGATGTTATTCATTTTGACGGCGAACCTGGTGAAATGGGCGAAGTTATCAATGTAAAAGTTATTCCTGGTGGTTTAAATGTTTTCGTAAATTAAAGTTCTTCTTTTCTTTCCTTTAGCTTTTCTACCACATCGAAAACAGCCGGACAAACTTCAGTATTTTTTAATGTAAGATTTAAAATCTGATAAAATCGTTTACGATCGGTATGCGGATATTCTTTGCAAGCTTTCGGACGACTTTCGTATGCCATACAATAATTATCAGGAAGCAAAAAAGGGCAGGGAGTTTGTTTAAATACGTAATCACCGTCTTCATCTATATTAAGATACTTATCGATAAATTGTGTAGATTTTATTTTAAAATGCTTAGCCAATCGCTCTACATCTTTGTCGTATAAAGTCGGACTGATTGATTTACAACAATTGGCACAATCCAAACAATCAATTTCTTGAAAGACTTCATCATGCAATTGGTGAACAACTTTATCCAGGTTTTTAGGTTTTTTCTTACGAAGTTTTGCAAAAAAAGACTTTGTTTCAGGCGCAAGCTTTATTGCTTTATCTCGAAGTTCCGATAAAGATATTTTGTCTAAAATGCTCATTATTCACTTGGTCTGATATATGTGCGAATTCTTTCGCGCAAACCGGATGTCTTTATTTGAGATAAAAACAAACCACCAATAACCAGAGAGATTCCGGTAATTTTATTAACATTTAAAATTTCGTCTAAAACAAAATATACAATTATTGCTGTAATAACAGGAATCAAATTTGTAAATGCGTTGGCTTTGCCAATTCCGATTCGTTGGATTGAAAAAGTGAAAAATATAAATGCGAAAGATGATCCGAAAATAGCTAATTCTAGTAAAGGAATCCATGCTTCAGAAGAAAATCCGGATTGTTTAAATTCAGTAAAATCAATAATAAAAAACAATGGTGCAAAAAGAAAAATACCTAAAAAATAAAGAAGTGGATTAAAAGTGGCTACAAGTAAAAAATATTTAAAATCACCTTTACGGATTTTTTGTAATTTCTTTAAAGGATACATTAATACAAAAAGAAAAATTGAAAAAATGATTAATCTGAAAAAGACGACAGTAATAGGGTTGTAAAATTCATAAACAACTTTATACCAGATAAAGGTATAACTCCAAAAAATCATTGCCAGGATTACGGTTATATATGCTGTAAAATTGTTTTTTTTCATTATTATACTTCAGCCTCTTTAAGTAATTTTCTATTGTCGATTGATTTTTACACCTAAAATCCGCAAGTCACGGGGTGGCTGATTGATATTATGACAATTACATAATCTATTTGCATCAAGCCACCCCGTGACTATCAAGGTGTTAAATGCTTGTTACGGATTTAAGGTATTAGTCACTAATCAATATAAAATCGTTGTTAAATCGGGGCGCAAGTTATAGCTTTTTATCAGGAATTTTATAATACCTTTGTAAATAATCAAGCCTGAAGTTTTATTAATATGAGATGTAGTAAAATGTACTATTATAAAAAACATCAAAACAAAAAGGAACCAATATTTGATCTGGATAAAATTATAGAATTAAGGCATGAACTGCATCAGAATCCTGAATTGTCGGATAATGAATTTATAACAGCAGAGCGAATTGTTAATTTTTTATCTCATTATAATCCTCCTGAATTAATACGTGAAATTGGAGGTAATGGAATAGCTTGTATTTTTAAAGGACAAAAAGACGGACCATCGATTTTATTCCGTTGCGATATGGATGCGTTACCTATTGATGAGACAAATGATTTTGAATATAAATCGAAAGAAAAGGGTGTATCTCATAGTTGTGGTCACGATGGTCACATGGCAATTGTTGCAGGCTTAGCAGATGTATTTTCAAAAAAGCCACCCCAGAAAGGGCAAGTTGTTTTGCTGTTCCAGCCTTCAGAAGAAAATGGGCAGGGAGCTTTAAGGGTTGTAAATGACGAAAAATTTAAAAATATAAAGACAGATTACGCTTTTGCTTTGCATAATTTACCGGGATACTCAAAAGGTGAAATTATTTTGCGAAACGAAACTTTCACCTCTGCATCAAAAGGCATGATCATTAAACTTTATGGAAAAACATCGCATGCTGCAGAGCCGGAAAATGGAAATAGCCCTGCTATTGCTATGGCAGATATAATAAAACAATTAAATGATTTATCTAAAAATCAAGATTTATTTTCGGATTTTATTTTAGTAACAATAATTCATGCTCGTTTAGGAGAGATTGCTTTTGGAACTACTCCGGGTTATGCCCAGGTAATGGCGACTTTACGCACGAATACCAATAGCGATATGCAAAAGTTAACCCAACAAGCTGAAACAATAGTTAAGCAATACTCCAAATTACATAACCTGAAATTTGAGATGTCTTATACAGAGGAATTTCCGGCAACAGAAAATAATTCTAAATTTGTTATGAAACTTGAGGAGGTAGCAAAGTCTAATAATATGAATTTTACATATTTAGATAAACCTTTTCGCTGGTCAGAAGATTTTGCGTATTTTACACAGAAATATCAGGGAGCATTGTTTGGCTTGGGTTCAGGAATTAATCATCCTCAATTGCATAATTCCAATTATGATTTTCCGGATGATATTATAGAAAAAGGAGTTCAAATGTTTCATGAAATATATAAGCATATTGTTAATAATTCTAAATAAATAAAAATTTATCCCTTTATTTAAAACATTTTGGGTATTATTCTCGTTAGACAATAAGCAACTAAA
>JAUVLS010000300.1 GCA_030600625.1 Bacteroidales bacterium | reverse complement strand
CCTGGTAACCAAGTTCAATATTAAATCTAAATTTATGGGAAATATCTATATCAGGATTAATAAATAAACCTGCCATAAACCTTGTTGGTATAAACCTTTTATCAGAATTGGTATATGAAACTCTTGGTCCGAAATCTGTTATTGCAACTCCCAAACTTGTATTTAAACATGACGATTGGTTTAACTTATATTTTTTATCGTAATTAAATCCAATATCGATGGCAAATGAATTTATAGTTTTAACATCAGGTAAATTCTCTCCAATTTTACTTCTTAAATATTTAATCGCAATACCTGTTGAAATTGATTCATTAAACGAATGGGTATATCCAAGCTTAAGAAACAGTTCATAAGGATTAATCGCTCCTGCAAACTCACCAACTTCGCTTATTAAATCAATGTGCCCCATATCGAAATAAGAAAAGTTTATTCCTAATGCATTGGATGAGTCAATTGCATAAAATCCGGATACGCTTGAAATATTCAAATCATCAGTAATCTCTTTTAACCAGGGTTCATAACTAAAATTAATACCTGCATATTTAGCATTCCTTGATATTAAAGCAGGATTTTGATATAAACCTGTATTTGTATAAAAAAGTGATGAAACAACACCAACTTCGCCAAATCCTCCTAAACGAGCATTATTATTTATGTCTAAAATTGGTAAGGTATATTCAACATTATTGGTTTGAAGAATGGAAATATCGGGTTGAGAGAAAGAAATATTAGCACTAATCAATAATAAAAAAAGTATAAAATTTAGTTTTATCATTTTTTAATTTTTATCAAAATAGAAACCCGTTGTTATTTCAAACATACCGTAATTAGCATTTGTAAAACTGTATTTACCATTAATTTCATTTGAGTATCTGAGTCCACCATGGCATTTCCAAATATCAATCCCTATTCCAATAGTTAAATAATCATATTCTTCATAATATGTAAAACTAAACCAGAATTTATTCACTAACATTGTAGTAAGATTCACTCCAAACCTACTCAATTTTTCAAAATTAGAATTCATTATTATTGAAGGACAAAAAGATATAATTCTACCTTTAAAAAAATGGTAACCAGTTATTAAATTTAAATATTCTTTATTGTACTTCAAATCATCGTCATTTGCATAAATAAATACATCATGGTAAGCTAATGAAACGTAAAATTCATTATTATATAAAAACACACCACCTAATAAAGCCAATCTATCAAATTTCTTATCATAATAATTTATTATTGGATCATAATCTTCAAAGGTTTCAAGATTTGATAATTCAATCTTAAATCCTGTATAATTTAGGCCAGCTCCAATCTGCATATTAAGATTATTAAACTTTAAATTGTATGCATATCCTAAATTATAAATAGTAGTATTAATAGATCCATTATGGTTTGAACTATAAAACAAGCCTATACCACTATTTATTCTTGTCAATGGAACTTCTGCACTAACTTTAAAAGTTTTGGGATGATCTTCATAAGTAATCCATTGATCGCTTTTTAGCAAATCGATCCTATATTGATTATAACTTCCTGCATAGGCAGGATTTAACTCAAGTGGTTGTGAAATAAAATGTGCAATATCGGATTGTTGGGAATATGATGCTGAAATTAATGTTAGAAATAAAAAAGTTATAGTAATTAGTTTCATTTTTAACTTTTAGTTATAAATTTTACTTTTAAAACAAAACTTCCGAAGCTATTAAAAACTTCGGAAGTTCAATAACAAATATAATACTAAAAATTAATTTTTAGATTTCTTCATTGAAACTAACTTGTTCTCTGCCATGAATTTTGCAAAATCTTCGTATCCAAGTTCTTTAATCATTTTTATTCCGGCTTTTCTGTCCGATTTGAAAACAAACTCAAACATACGAGCAACAAAATTGTCGAACATCTTACAATCTTTTACATCAGAGAATTCATCACACTGTGCACAAGATTTAATATCTTTTTCTATACAACACTTGCGAATTTTACACCATGTTGCTTTTTGGTTTTCGGCGCATCCGGGACATTTACCTTTAAGGTATTTACCACACGATCCGCAATATAAGCCGCAATAGCTTACCAATTCAATATTTACCGGAATTTCTTTCATAATCTTTCAATTTATGGGTTCTTACAAACAGAATTTCTATTTTATTTAATCCATTAATATGCTATAAATAAACAGGAATAATGGAATAGTGGATAAATGGAAATACCTCTTAACTTTAATAAACAATATTCCAAAATTCCATTTTTCCATAATTCCCCTTAACCCACATTGCAGATTTTTCAACTAAAATCCTGAAATTTTGGTTAATAACCCTTGTATTTATCAACATAATCAAAACACGAATTTTATTAAATTCAGATTATCAACTATTTGAAAAATTTCAAATTCCATAATTCCAAATGTAGACCTACCTAATGTGTTGTAAAGCATTTTATTTTCAATCTTTATGGTTCAACTTTGAAAAATGACCAAAAAATATAATATAAAGCTATGATTATCAGAAAAATGGTGAAAAATAGCATAAAAATAAAAAATATGTAGACCTACCTGAAGAATTTTAAAAAAATTATACTTCTTAAAATCAGAAAGTTACAAATAATTTGTTGCAATGTGGGTTAA
>JAUVLS010000234.1 GCA_030600625.1 Bacteroidales bacterium | reverse complement strand
AAAAGAAGCTGCAAATCCAATTGATAGTGGAGCTATATCTATAGAGCTTGACATTATTTCTCCACTTAATATGTCTTTAGCCATTTTCCCAAGTATTAGAGGAACTACCATCAAAAAAGAAAAACGAGCAGCTTTAGCTCTATCAATACCTAATAATACCGAAGTAGAGATAGTTGCTCCAGATCGTGAAACACCAGGTAAAATGGCTATAGCTTGAGCAATCCCAATTATTATTGCATGCCCATAGCCAACGTTTTTGGTAGTATTTTTAGCTTTATCGGCAAAATAGAGAAGGATAGCTGTTACAATTAGCATAGTACCAACCAAAACAATTTGTTTGTCAAACAATTGTTCAATTTCCGATTCTAGTAGAACACCAACAAATACAGCAGGTATCATGGATACAACAATCTTTAACGAAAAAATAAATTCATCGTTCCATCTAAATTGAAAAAGTCCTTTGAAAATTTCTGCAATATCTTTACGAAAGATAACAATAGTACTTAAAGCAGTTGCTGCGTGTAAAACTACGGTCATTAGCATACTTTCTTCAGGTGCAGAATTGTCACCAAATATTACTTTAGTTATCTCTAAATGCCCACTACTACTAACAGGCAAAAATTCTGTTAATCCTTGAACTAACCCAAGGATTAATGCTTCCAACCAATTCATAAAATCTAATTAAGAGTTATTTTTCTTCGATTTCTTTAGGCTTTTTCATTATGGCATAAATCTCAAAAAGAAAGCCGAAAAGAACAATAATCGGAGCGAGAGTAATACGCCTGAAGCTAAAAATTTCCTCATTGAATTCATTTGGGTTTTCTGCCTTCCCGCCAATCATAAGAATGAAACCAAATATAATAATGGCAAAACCAATAATTAAAAGAATATAATTTTCTCTTCCAAGAGCAAATTCCACTTTCTTTTCTTCCGGTTTATTTTTCTTTGACATTTGATCAATATTTTAATTAATAATATAATTTATCAACTTTCATTCTTAGATACTTAGATACTGCAAGAAATGTAGATATCCAGTTAATTATAATACCAAACAAAAGAACACTAAGAAAAAGTATTCCTATAATTTCGATATCCTTAAAACTAATAATCTCGCTGAATTCTTGTTGAGCAGCATATAATATTCCTGCTAAAAATCCCATTGCCAATACGGCAGCAAATATTCCATTCCCGGCACTTCGATACAAAAATGGCCTGCGAATAAACCCACGGGTAGCTCCAACCAATTGCATTGTGTTAATAATAAATCGTTTTGAATAAACTGACAATCGAATTGTACTGTTAATTAATGTAATTGCAACTAATGATAACAATCCACTAAAAACCAGAATAATCAGGCTTATTTTTCGAATATTTTCATTAACTAAAGTAACCAATGATTTTTGGTAAAAAACTTCCTTAATTTGCTCGTATTGTTGAAAATCTTTTTCAATTAATTTAATACTATCTGTATTTGCATAGTTTGCATATAAATGAACTTCAATAGAAGCTAATAAGGGATTAAATCCTAAAAACTCAATAAAATCTTCTCCCAAATCCTGTTTAAGTTCCTCGGCCGCTTCTTCTTTTGTAATATATTTCGTTGATTTAACATACTCAGAAGCATCAAGACTTTTCTGTAATAAGATTATGTCAACTTCCTTTATATTTTCTTTTAAGATTACTGAAAAACCAATATTCTCTTTTACATAATCGGACAAACGTTTTGCATTTAAAACCAACAAACCCAACATTCCTAACATAAACAAAACCAAAGATATACTAATTATGGATGTTATATAAGAACTCCTTAATCTGCGTCTGGTTATGTTTGCTTCTTTTTTACTCATAGATATTTAAAATAACCGTGCAAAGATACAAATTAACCCGAAAAATTCGGGACTTATTTATTGAGATAATATAATTTATTTTTATTCCAGTTTTCTCAGAAAGAAAACCTTATTTTTTTTGTTAAAACCTTAGTAGATAAATTGATATAGTCTGCCTCAAAACCTTATTACCTTATTTTTTGTTGTATTGTTTTTTCGTAAAATTCAATAAATTTATCATATTCTTCTTTAAATGGAACTTTTCTGTGATGTTCTTTTTGATTTAAAATATATTTACACACCTTATCTACATCTCTTTTTGAAACAGAAAATGCCGATGCACTTTCCTGCCATTTAAACTGACCTTTAACTAATTTGTTCTCATTAACGAATTTTTCCGAACTATTAGTAACAATATTTGCAAGATATTCTTCTGATATGTTTGGTGTGCGGGAAGCCAAAAAATGAATATGCTCCGGATTAGCATAGATAACATATAATTTACAACTATAATTCTTTACAACACCGGTTATAAATTTTTCAATCCGCTCACGATTTTGCTCAGGTATAATTGGTTGCCTGTGCAAAGTTGTAAATATAAAATGCGTATATAGATTATTGTATTTTATTTTCATACTGAATAAGATAATAAGGTTTATTTTACTCTCATTATTTCTACTAAGGTTAAAACTGAAAATAAGGTTTGTTTTACAAATCCTAAGATTTTAATTTTTGATAAGTTTTTTTATCTTATCTAAAATAAGCCACTACCTGAGTAGTTACAGTTTTTTAAAATAAATTACCAACTCTTTCCCAAACACAAGAGCCAACAGTAAGAGCAAAATAATAGAACTTGCCAAAGAAATTTTATTCCCTAAATAATATGAACGTGGTTCAAATTTGAATTCAATTATATGATTTCCCTCGGAAATAACCATAGCTCTTAAAACATAATTTACCCTGAAATGATCAGTATGTTGTCCATCAATAAATGCGTTCCAACCTTTAGGATAATAGATTTCCGAGAAAACTGCCAACTCTTCCTCATTACAATTAGCAGAATAAACCAAATGATTCGGTTTATAAGAATCCAGTTTAATGAACGATAAGGTATCCTTTGTAAAATCTTTCCCTTGAACATATTCTTCAAATCGCTGATCAATAATAGCTTCACGAGAAGGAGTAAACTCACTTAAAGCATTAATTTCAGCATTGGCATCCGGCACAATTCTATAATCCTCCACAAACCATGCATTACCTAAATATTCCGGATTATACTGGGCAACCGGCTGTCGGTTATTATCAGGAACTATGAAGTATTTCGTGTTAAGCATATTCAGTACATCCATATTGTTTTTCGCAATCTGATGCTCAATCAATTCCTGATAGCGTTTTAATTTCGCTCCATGATAACCTCCAATCGACTTGTGAAAGTACGATGTGCTTGCATCACTAAATGCATTAAGGGTCAAGTTATATACTCTGAAATTAGGATCCTCATCCTGAAGAATATATTTATCTGCCTGTGTCATTTGAAAAGGCTCACGTGCTTGTCGTTTA
>JAUVLS010000041.1 GCA_030600625.1 Bacteroidales bacterium | reverse complement strand
GCGGCTTTTATCACCATGCCCAGGTGGTGGAATTGGTAGACACGTTGGACTTAAAATCCAATGGCCTTTAACGGCCGTGCGGGTTCAAGTCCCGCTCTGGGTACAAACGGTTGACATATATATTGTGTTGACCGTTTTTTTAAATACCACGGGTTAAATCTGCAAACCCAACACACAGACATCATCGATCTGAACCAGTTCACCCATCCGGTTAGTAAAAGATTTGCCCCGACTTTTTGCCGCTACAAAATAATTCAAAATTTATTTTGTTATTTCGAAAATAATTTATTTCTTTGTACTCATAAACGAAATTAGTCAAAAAGATCAAAAATATTAGATATGGCATAACTAATCAGTCGGCAGTCCACAGTCAACAGTCGGCAAGAAAGTATATAACAATCAAACAATTATTACACACTATTACTTAATTATATGATTCAAAATTCTGAAAAGTATAAATAGCCCGGGCTTTAGATTGCCGACTGCAGACTGAAGATTGCAGACTTAAAAAGGCAAAGTAAAGTGAATTAACCATTTTGGGCATTCCAAATTTAAGACACTGAATAGTTACAATATGGCACTAGACGATACCAGAAAAAAAATATTAAGCGTTGCTAATAAATTGTTTAGCAGGTTTGGGTTTCATAAAACCTCGATGGATGAAATTGCTAAAATAGCCAGAAAAGCTAAAGGCTCTTTATATTATCATTTTGCGAACAAAGAGGAACTTTTTACAGAGGTTGTATCAAAAGAAATAGTTAATCTAAAAAATCAGTTGTTAATTATTGTTAATAATACTGATTTAAATGCTTCCGAAAAAATAAAAAAATATTTGATTAAAAGGATGGAGGTTTTACATGATGCTGCAAACTATCATGAAACTTTGAAAGCAGATTTTTTTGAGCACTTTGATTTTATTGATGATTTAAGAAATGAATTAGACGAATGGGAAAAAGCAAACCTAAAAAATATAATATTACAAGGTGTTGATAAAGGGGAATTTGCAGCAGTTGACGATATTGAAGTTTTATTAGACGTATTTATTATGGTATTAAAAGGACTTGAGACACCTTTCTTTTTGCAAAATAAATATGAGAAATATTCTCCTTATTCTGAAAGTTTGATGGTAATACTTACTAAAGGATTAGCTTCATAATTTTTTTTGTATAACCGACTGGAAAACAAGAATAAGGTAAAACAACTGTAGTCAAATTATGAACTCAGATAACACAAAAGAAATAGATATTATATTAAAAAGTTATAAACATGAGTAAAATAAGGAAATCTTCAAAACCAAGTTTATTTAATAATATCTTTTTAAGAAAATATCATATTGCGATACCCAAAATGAAAAAACGAGAGAACTTAATAAAATATAAGAATAAATTTAAGGATAAAGTTATTATCGTTACGGGTGCATCTTCAGGAATAGGCAGAGCCTGTGCTTTTGAATTTGCAAACAATAATGCAAAGATTATTCTTGCATCAAGAAGAGAAGAGGAGTTAATTAAATTAGAAAATAAAATAAAAGAGAAAGGAGGGCAGGCATCTTCTATTGTTACTGATGTCAGAAAAATTGATGATTGTCAAAATCTTATAAATAAAACAGTTGAAAAATACGGGAAAATTGATATACTAATCAATAATGCAGGTATTTCAATGAGAGCTAGTTTTGAAGAGCTGGATTTATCTGTTATTAAAGATTTAATGGATACAAATTTTTATGGTGCAGTTTACTGTACGAAATTTGCATTACCTTATTTGTTGAAACAAAAAGGAACTGTAATTGGTATTTCTTCAATTTCAGGCCTTACTCCACTTCCTGGCAGAACAGGATATTGTGCATCAAAATATGCTATGGATGGCTTTTTAAACACTTTACGCCTGGAAAATAAAAAAAGAGGTCTTAATGTTTTAGTTGTACATCCCGGTTTTACAAGTTCAAATATCAGGAATATAGCACTTAATAAAAACGGAAAACCTCAAAAAGAAACACCCAGGAATGAGGAAGAAATGATGTCAGCCGAAAGAGTAGCACAAATTATTACAAAAGCAACATTAAAACGAGAACGCGATTTAATTTTAACTCCACAAGGCAGGCTTGTTGTTTGGTTACATAAAAATTTCCCGGGCATAACCGACAGGATAATTTTACATGAAATGGCAAAAGAGCCGGATTCGCCATTTTAACCTGCATTATTAATAAATATTAATTTTTTAAATATTTATGGATAATGTAGGTTAACCCCGATTTAGAAAATGTCGGTGTTTCAGTTTTCTGAAACCCTTACATTTACTTAATCGTCAGAATAATTCATCAAAGTTTATGAACCGGAACGAAGTGGAGCTCACCGGAGGTAATTATTCGGGTTAAAACTTAAAAAAAATATATGAACACTGTAATATGAAAACAATTTCCGGATATATTTTGGTTAATCTGCTGGGATGGAAAATAAATAGCGGGTTTCCTGATGTAAAAAAGAGCATTATTATTTTTGCACCACATACAAGTTATTGGGATGGTTTATATGGTAAACTGTATTTTATGAATGCAGAAATTAATTATAAGTTTTTATCAAAAAAGGAATTTTTCAAATTTCCAATGAAATACTTTTTTAAAGCTTTTGGCTCAATACCGGTATATAAAAACAAGGAGTATATTAATCAGATTGCCGAATTATTTAGTAATAATAAAGAGCTACATATAATATTATCACCTGAAGGTCAATTAGCTAAAACAAGGCATTGGAGAAAGGGGTTTTATTATATGGCAAAAAAAGCAAACGTCCCAATTGTAGTGGGTTATATAGATTACAAGAAAAAAGAATTAGGCATCAAAAGTGTTATTACAGAAATAACGAATGTAAATACAACAATGACTGAAATTATTAAAATGTATAAGGATGTAAATGCAAAATATCCTGAGAATTTTGCTACAGATAAAAGATTCAATTGAATTTTTTTATTCGCAAATTGACTGAAAAACAGTAAAAGAACAAATAAATTAAAAATTACATAAAAAAAACAAGCATGAATAAACTAGCAGAAGGAATAATAAAATTTAGATGGCTGATAATTATTGTTGTACTGGGATTAACTTTAATTTTTGGTTATCAACTTAAAAATATAAAAATTGATGCAGATGTTATAAATTCATTACCCGATGATGATCCAACTGCTGTTTTATATACCGACATAGGTAATAAATATGGCGGGAATATTATGGGAATGGTTATAATACAAGCAGATAATATATTTGATACTAAAGTATTAGAAGATATAAAGCAAGTAACTGATACCATTAAATATATTGATGGAATTTCAACAGTAACAAGTCTTACCGATGTTATTGATATTAAGGGAAGTGATTGGGGAATAGAAATAGGAAAATTAGTTGATGAATATGACTTGCCTACTACACAAACTCAATTAGACAGTTTAAAGCATCGGGTAATGTCAAAAGAAATGTACAAAGGGAATATTGTTTCCGCAGACGGAACATCAACATTAGTGATATTTACTTTACTTGATGATGCCGACGAACAAGTAGTTGCAAAAGAAGTAAAAGAAAAAATCACCAGACTAAATCTTCCCGAAAAAATAAGTTTCGGTGGACTGCCAATGATGATGGATGATGTATCAAACTTAATGTTAGTTGATATGAGGAATTTAATTCCAATTACATTCATTGTAATAATGTTAGTTCTTTTAATAAGTTTCAGGTCTGCCCGCGGTGTTATTTTACCTCTTTTAACAGCAAGTATTTCTACTGTTTGGGTCTTGGGGTTTATGCAATTATCAGGTTATAAATTGAATTTAGTTTCAATCAATATGCCTGTTATCTTGCTTGCAGTTGGTAGTGCTTATACTATTCATGTTATTAACAGAGTAAATGAGTGTAAGGAAAAAGACAGAGGGAAAGCATTAATTATTGCTTTAACATATATTATTATCCCTGTATTTCTATCGGGAATTACTACTGCCTTTGGTTTTATTTCATTTGTTTTTGGAGCATATCTTACCATGATTCGCGATTTTGGAATGTTTACTTCACTTGGTGTACTTATTGCATTATTGATTTCTGTTGTATTTGTTCCTGCTTTTGTTTCTGCATTTTCAATGTTCAAATCTGAAAAGGCTTTAAAGGGACAAATGAAATCAGAAGATACTATTATGGGTAAAATGTTACTTACCCCTTTTTCTAATTTAATTGTTAAGCATCCTAAATATATTACTGTAATCTGGATTGCTGTAATGGCAATTAGTATATGGGGAATATTTAATATTAAAACCAGTGTTAATATGGCAGAATATTTACAGAAAAATAATCCTACAAGAGTTGCAGAAGATATTATGCAAACGAAATTTGGTGGTTCTATACCTGTTTTTGTTGTTTTTAAAGGAGATATGCAAAATCCTGATGTTTTAAAAACAATGATTAAAACAGGGGATTATATGAAAAAATATCCCGATATAACATTTACACAATCTGTTGCCGATTTAATAGAAGAAATGAACGATGTTATGGGTGAAGGGAAAAAAATTCCGGATGAAAAAAACAAAATTGAGCAGCTATGGTTTCTGCTCGACGGGCAGGATATCATGTCGCAATTGGTAACCGATGAGTTAGATGAAGGGATAATTCAATCTAAATTTACTTCTGCCTACAGTGAAGATGCAGAGAAATTTGTGTTATATATGAACGAATATATAAAAGAAAATACAACTGATGAATGCCAAATATTATTAACAGGTATGCCTTCGGTATATGTAACATTAAATGATTCGTTGATTCGAAGTCAATTCAGCAGTCTTGCAATAGCTATTATATTAGTGGTTTTAATTGTAGCACTGATATTACGCTCTTTTGCAAAAGGAATATATGCCGCAGTTCCGATTGTAGCTACTATTATTATTTTATTTGGTTTTATGGGAATTACCGGTATAGCATTAGATATAGCAACAGTACTCGTGGCAAGTGTAGCTCTCGGTATGGGTATTGACTATTCAATTCATATAATAACACATTTTTCCAACAAATTTGATGAAGTTAAAAATATTAACGAGGCAATAAAAGATAGTTTAATGATTAGTGGCAAGGCTATTATTATAAATGTAGTATCAGTAGCTTTGGGCTTTCTCGTATTAACCTTTTCCCATATTGTTCCAATACAAAATTTCGGTTTACTTGTTGCATTAAGTATGGTTGGGGCAGGAGTTGGAGCATTAACCCTTTTGCCGGTTATTTTAATTCTTGCTAACAGAGCAAAAGAAAAGCTATATAAAAGTTTAGGCAATAATTTGATATTTAATAAGAAATCCTCAAATTAAGAACAAGTATTATGATTATAAGTATATTGATTATAAGCATATTGATTATATACAAAAAGTTATTGAAGAACTAATATAAAACTTATTAACATGAAAGCAAAAGAAATAATAAGAAAATGAGCAACATCAATATTGCACATATTATAAAAAATAGTGATTCGAAATTTTTGAAGAGCTTACCTAATTTTGTTATTAAGATTATTGCAAAAATAATCAAACAGAATGAAATCAATAAAATTTTGAATAAATATTCTGATTATGACGGCATTGATTTTTTACCAAAAATAATTGAAGAACTGAATATTAAAATTGAAATAGATGGAATAGAAAACCTCCCTGAGAACGGGAAATGTTTTTTCGTTGCCAATCACCCTTTCGGATTTTTGGATGGCTTAATACTCACAAATATAGTTGGTTATAAATACGGACAATTGAAAGCAATAGGCAATGATGCATTTATGTTTGTTCCAAATTTAAGGCCAATAATCGCAAATATTAGTGTATTTGGCAAAAATCCAAAAAAGTACTTTGTTGAATTAGAAAAAGTGTTTGCTTCCGATGTCCCAATTACACATTTCCCTTTTGGCTTGGTTTCACGCATTCACAAATTTAAGGTACAAGATAAATTTTGGAATAAAAGTTTTGTAACTAAAGCTATTTCAAACCAAAGGGATGTAGTTCCAATCAGGTTTTATGGAAGAAATTCATACCTGTTTTATGCGATATATTTATTCAGACAAATATTCAGGATCAAATTAAATATTGAATTGGTTCTCCTGCCAGGGGAGTTGTTTCGGAAAAGAGGAAAGACTATTAAAGTAAGTATAGGTAAAACTATACATTATAAAGAATTTGACAATACATTATCACACTGGGACTGGGCACAGAAGGTGCGATCGGTTGTGTATGATTTAAAAAACAGTTAATCGAATTTATAAATATTTAAAATCTAAGTAAAATGAGAAAAATGAAAATATCAGTATTAACAATTGTATTATTCCTTTATACAGGAATATTTTCTGCAAATGCACAAGATGCAAATACCATTTTAAAGAAAATGGACGATGTAATGTATTCTCCCAAAGATATGACAGGGGAAACAAAAATTATTTTAATTGATAAATCTGGAAATCAAAAAACAAGAGAAGCAAATATTATTCAGAAAGGAACAGACAAACGTATCTTCAGGTTTACTGCTCCGGCATCGCAGGCAGGGATTGCAGTTTTATCCTTACCAAACGATGTAATGTATTTATATATGCCTGCATATGGTAAAGAAAGAAGAATATCATCATCGGTAAAAAATCAAAAATTTGCAGGAACAGACTTTTCTTACGATGATATGGAAGCTAAACCAAATGCTGAAAAATATACTCCGAAATTACTTAAAACAGAAGGAGATGTTCATATTTTAGAATTAACTCCGAAATCACAAAAATCAGAGTACTCAAAAGTTATAATGAAAGTTCATAAAACAAATTTTTACCCTGTTTCAGCAGAATTTTATGATAAAGGAAATAAAAAAATTAAAGAAGGTAAATCTGTTTATGTAAAAATTGGCAATTACTGGAATGCCCAGGAAATGACAATGACAGATTTAAAGAAAAATCATACAACTAAAATGATTATGTCGGATGTAAAATATGATCAGGGCCTTTCAGATGAAGAATTTACTGTAAGAAAATTAAAACAATAATAAGTAAGCTTTAGGGGAGTAAATTGTTCGATTTTGTTCTTTTACCTAAAATCCGCAAGTCACGGGGTGGCTGATTGATATTATGATAATTACGTAATCTATTTGCATTAAGCCACCCCGTGACTATCAGGATGTTAAGTACTTGTTGCGGATTCAAGGTTTTATAAAACCTAAGGTCGATTTCTCCTCAAAGCTTTAATCTTAATGAAGATGAAACACTCATAGCCTGTACCGAATTTCGGTAAACTAACGGGTTAACTCGTTAGTTCACACAGAGAACTTAGCGAAAGCTTGCCTGCCGAAGGAAGGCGCTCTCATGAACTAAACGAAGTGAATCGGATAAAAAATAAACTAACAGATGAAACAGCCAATATCATTAGTTCTTTCAGGAGGAGCTGCAAGAGGATTAGCACACATAGGTGTTATTGAAGAATTAGAAGAACAAGGTTTTGAAATAAAATCTATTGCCGGAAATTCAATGGGTGCTTTTATTGCCGCAATGTATGCAATGGATAAATTACGGGAATATAAAGAATGGATTTTAACATTAGATAAAAAAGAGGTATTTAAGCTTATTGATTTTACTTTCAGTTCACAAGGCTTAATAAAAGGAGATAGGATTTTTAATAAAATGAAATCGTTTTTCCCTGACAAAAATATTGAAGACCTGAAAATACCTTATGTAGCTGTTGCTGCAGATATTACAAATATGAAAGAAGTAGTATTTGCCGAAGGTAGTTTGTATGATGCTGTAAGAGCATCAGTTGCTATACCAACAGTTTTTACACCTGCTAAAAAAAACAACGCAATATTGGTTGATGGAGGAGTTGTTAATCCTATTCCCTTAAATCGTGTTAAACGAATTGAAGGCGATATTTTAATAGCTTCTTTTGTAAATGCGAGTATCCCTTATGATAAGCCGGTGTTAAACAAAGAAAATGAAAAAAGAAAAAACTCTGTTTATAAGCAAAAAATCAAAGAATTTAAAAATAAATTAAATGGGATATTGCCAAAAAACAGTAAAACGAAGCTAAATTATTTCACATTATTAAATAAATCAACCGGTTTACTTACTCATAGTTTATCACTTATGAATATCGAAAAATACAAACCGGATATTCTGATAAACATTTCACGTCATTCAGGAGGAACATTTGATTTTTTTAAAGCTGAAGAATTAATAGAAACAGGCAGACTGGCTGCAAGAAATAGTATTAACGATTATAAAACCAGGCTTCTATGATCCAAACAGAAAATAGAATAGCAATAATAAAAGAAAGAATCGAGAATATTTACAAGTATCTTCATCGGCATAAAGAATATTTAAACAGGCTAAATGTTTTTCCTGTCCCTGATGGTGATACCGGCCTTAATATGACTTTTACCATACAAGGTGCTTTGGCAAACATGCAGGATTATGAAAAAGAATCAATTTCAACAGGAGAATACTTGAAAAATTTTGCAGAACAAATGCTCCTGAACAGCAGGGGGTGTTCAGGGGT
>JAUVLS010000001.1 GCA_030600625.1 Bacteroidales bacterium | reverse complement strand
GAACAAGGCATGGAAATAACTATAAACTGGTATTACCATCCCGAAGATGAAGATTTATTGGAAGAAGGCGAAATTATGTCAGAAGCACTTGATCTGTCATTCAACTTTGTTCCAATTATTGATGAAAAAAACGATCTGTAATACCAAATTCTTTTTCAGAATGTCGTATCATTAACTACCCGCCTGCCGGACGGGCAGGCAGGTATTGAAGTTTAGAATGGTTCCCCGAAATTCGGGATGTGCCTGTTTCGGAAGGTTATTCTTATGATTTAAATCCGAATTTTATTCCGTACTTGTTATTTCCCAATAACCACCTTTGTCGGGACCAATTCTATTTAAAATACCTTCTTTTTTGAGTTTATTAATGTTATATTCTATACCACGCCTTGTTAAGCTTGTTTCTTTCTGTATTTCTTTTATGGTTATTTTAGGGTTTTGAGTTATTAATTCGATTATTTTCTCCACAGTTTTCTCCACAGTTTTCTCCACAGTTTTCTCCACAGTTTCACCGACCTTTGATCTGTTAAATATGATAGTGAAAAATCCTGTAAACTCATATTGTGGTTCTGCTAATCCTGCCTGTAATACTTCTTTTTTCATTCGGTTAATACCTGTACCCAATTTTTCAATAAATCGTGCTCGTTGAAAAAGATTTGCTATTAATGGATTTCGTCGGATACTTTTTTCCCCAAAATCTTTTTGATCAAGAGCTTTAGGTAATCCCCCAGGATTAGAAATTTCAACCCTGTCATCGAAAATTTCAATCATTACATTTGCTCCATCTTCAAAATAATTTCGGTGCATAACTGCGTTTATTACAGCTTCGCGTAGTGCCACTTCTGGTATTTCAAGAATATCCTGCCTTTGTATGCTTTCAATTTTATAGCTTACATTCAGGTGTTTTGTTAAAAATATAATCGATTCATTAATTGTATTGATAAAATCAGTATTAATGTCTTTCCTGTCGAGAATATTTATTTTCTCCGTTCCCTTGTATAAAACACAGGTAACGATACACTGATTAATATAATCGCCTGGTTTTTCTGTAAAAAACAAAATTCCTGCATTATTTAAACAAAAAACATCTTCATTAAGCACACCAAGATTTCTTAAGATATCTTCATCTTCCATAATTTGTGGAATACCCGCAATTCTAAGAAAGTTTCTCAACAATTCAGGACTATATGCTTTTTTATAATTGATTTTAATTTTAGATTGTTCATCAAACTTTATTCTGCCTTCTTGCTGCAAAAAGTCAACAATCTGGGTTGTATTCATTTTTTGTGTGCTGGCACCATTTCGTATGAAAAACCCTTTATTACAGCGATAAGGTTTCTCATTGCCTTCGGGAATATGAATAATTAAAATGTTTTGAAAAGTTTCAAGATTGATATTAACAGACGGGTCACAATCTCTGGCGATGGTTTGAATTCTCGATTTTAAATCATTATTGATAGTTACACCTTTTTGATTGTTATCATCATCAATACCAATAAAAATTCTTCCACCCGAAGAGTTTGCAAATGCAACCATTTCTTTGGCTAAATCGGAATTAACATTTTCTTTAAATTCAAGATAGTAATCTTCTCCTTCTTGCAATATGGTGTCTAATTCAGCTTGTGTCATTTGTTTGGTCGTTTTTTGTAATTGTTTTTCAAAGATATTCTAAACTTTTTTTAAACACAATATTCAATTTAAGCAGAATCGTTAAATCAATAGTATTTTTCAGTAATTTTAGATTGACTTTGTAACAAAGTAAGGGTAATTATTTACTCATTTTGTAATAGAATTAGGGTAATATTTTATTGCTTCATGGCTGAAAAAATCAAAATATCGGCAATAGGGTTGTTTTATTGCCAATGTTTTAAAAATAGGATTTATTTAGATTCTTCGCCCTAATTTCGGATAGATCGACAGAAATAAAAAAACCCTTGAAAATCAAGGGCTTTAGTGTAAAAAAGCGGTCTGGACGAGACCTTCCCTATCTTTATGTATCTTTACCTAGTTTTACTAAACCTAATGAAAATCAGGTAGTAAGAAAAATTTACTTACTTAGAAATTTGCAATTTAATGTATAAATATGTTAATTTGCAACACAAATGCAACACAAATGCAACACAAAAAAAATCTAACTATGGAATCGTATTATCCCTATGTAAAGCCGAATTACATCACAAAGTATGGAGACACTCCTGTGTATATTAGATACAATTATAGTAGAATAAAACGAGCTTTTATTCCTGTAAATATTAATGTAAGTCCCACACATTGGGATTTTAAGAAGAATAAACTTAAAAAGGCTTGTCCTGATTTTGACGATTATGAAAAGAAAATACGAAAACTACAAATTCGTATAGGTAAGATTGTAGAATATGCTAATGATAATTTTATTGATCCAACAATTGAATTTGTAGTTGATGAAATAAAAAAGGAAACTATTTATAAAGGTCGTAATGAAAAGAGCTTTATAGATATTTTGGATGATTTCACTGAGGACTCTAAAGGAAGTGTAGTAGGAGACGTTATTAAAGATTATAACTCATTAAAAAAGCATCTAAAAGGCTTTTCAAAGCATATAAAACAGGATATAACATTCCTTAGTATTAACTATACGTTTTATAAAAAGTTTGTTAATTATCTAACTTTTCATGCGGTTAAGCCTGATAAGACAAAAGGTTTGGCAACAAATACGGTAGGTAAGCAGATTAAAAATCTTAAAATATTCTTACGTGATTGTTATAGGAAAGGGATTTGCAGAAAGATTGATTTAGATGATTTTAAAACTTTGACAGAAGAAGTTGACAAAATATATCTTACATCAGAAGAAATTGAAGAAATCGCAAAGCTGGATTTGTCAGATGATAAGGAACTGGATGTTGTAAGAGATTATCTTTTAATTGGGTGTTTAACAGGTTTAAGATTTAGTGATTTTTCAACAATAGAAGCACATCATATTAAAGGTGAATTTTTACATAAAAAAATTCAAAAAACTCATAAAACACAAACAATACCTTTAAAGAAACAAGTAATAGAAATACTTGAAAAATATGAGAATAAACTTCCTAAAATTCATAACGCTAAATTCAATACGTTAGCAAAAATTATAGGAGAGAAAGCTGATATTAATGATGAAATAGAACAGGTTTATAAAAAAGGGAAAGATAAAATTAAAACGATTCACAAAAAATATGATTTGATAACTTCTCATACTTGTAGAAGGTCTTTTTGTACTAATGAATATCTTGCTGACACACCAATATTTTATATTATGAAAATATCCGGTCATAAAACACAAAAGTCATTTATGCGATATTTGAAAATAGATGAAAATGATGCAGCGGAGAAAATGATGGAAATTTGGAAGGAACGAGATAAAGTTTTACAAAACGAGTAGTATGCAAGAAATTTGGACAAAAGAAGAACTTGATGTTTATATTAATTACTGTAAGCTGAATAATTTAAAATACGAATGTATTTGGATTAATATGGAAGAAGAAGAACGAGAAAAAGCTTTATTAAATGTTTATAATCTAATGCTTAAGATTGATAAACCTGTTAAAATCTACTTAGATTCTGAGTATATAAAAACTATAAGGTATTCCTTAATAGATTTTGTTAAAGAAGAACTACCAGGCAAATTACTTACCTGGATTCCTGATTATTTCGAATCGAAACAGGAAGCGGTATCGTTTCTAGATAAACATATCCAATTTGAATTAAAATGTAATTAGATTTAATTTACTAAAAAACAATTTATTGCTATATTGGACCAATATTAATAATATAAACTAAATGATTATGAGAAAAAATATTTTTAAAGCCTTCATCCTTTCTCTAATTTTGTTAACTACAATATCATGTGAGAAAGAAACTGTGAATGAAGCAAGCAAAAACAAGATTATTCTTGCCTGTGGAGGTAATGATGATGCATATTTATATGCAGTAGATGGTAATGGGGATCTAGTATGGAAAAAATTAGGATACTCATATCCAGCTGCTATTAAAGATGATATAGCATACATTACATTGGCTGGTAAAATGTATGCGGTTGATGTTCTTACTGGTGAAGAAATATGGGCCAATGAAACTTTGCCAGAATTGATTTTCAATGCATTAGCCTTATATAATGATGTTATATACGCAACTTCTACATCACGAGATGTATACGCAGTAAATGCATCTACTGGTGAATTAAAGTGGACGTTCCAGACAGAATCTAATGCTGTAATTGGCTCTGCTCCCACTGTAGTAAATGATATTATTTATTTTGGTGCACCAGATGATTATATTTATGCCATTGATTTGGATGGGAATCTTATTTGGAGATTCCATACAAATTCAGGCGATTTAAGGTCATCCCCGGCAGTCTTTGATAACAAAGTGTTTATAGGGTCAGATGTTGGTTTATTGTATGCCTTAAATGCAGAAAATGGGGATTCAATTTGGAGTCGTAATGTAGGTATGACCGGGGAAGAATGTCCAACGATTTCTGATAATAAAGTATATATTCAGGGTGAGCAAGCACTATATTGTTTAAGTGTAGTTGATGGTTCAATTATCTGGGATTATACAATAGCATATAACGATAACTGGTCATCACCTATGGAAGTAAATGGTGTGTTATATGTAATAGGAATTCATGAAGGGATACAAGCATTTAATTCTTCAGATGGTTCAAAAATCTGGGAAAATACTAGTTTTGGAACTGAAACCATTGCTTCACCAGTAGTATACGATAATGTTGTATATATTTCAGCTCCAGGTGGTCTTATAGCTACTAATGCATCAACAGGAAAAACTTTATGGATATATGGAGAACGTACGTTTGGGTCTGAGCAGATAAAGTTTTATACATCTCCAGTTGTTTATGATATAAGCGAAAAAGTGACAACTTACCCTTCTGATAGTGGGAATAAGCAATAAAACTTTAACAATCGTCAAGAAATAAGGGATTTTGTGACAAAGTGTTAATTCGTGTTGGTTCGTTGTAGGGTGAGAGCGAAACAAGTTGGAAACCCAAACAGCCACCTATGTTAGGACCAATAAATATGTTTATGATTTTCGCAAAATACCCAAAGGTTTATTGATACGTTTCATACGAGAGTATAAATAATAAATATTAAGCTATATGAAATACAAGATACTTATGATGCTAACATTGTTAACAGTATTGGTCGCCTGTGAAAACAACGTGCTTGAAAATCTTGATAATAATCCGCCACAGATTACAAGAGTAGAGCCAGAACAGGCTAGTGTTATTGTATCATCTATAGATACAGTATATCTTAAACTGAAGGTAACCGATGACCATTCAGATTACCGAGATATTAAAGTTAAGGTGGAGTGCGAAAAAGATGGTGTGATATTTGAAGGAAACCCCAATAGTGCAAATATTGTAGAAATAGAAGTTGTTAATTTAGCAAAAGGGCTTCATAATCTAAATATCACAGCTAACGACAAAGTTAAAAAGGAGAATGCTAGCTTTTTCTCTATAGATGTTTCAATAGTTGTACCGGTAGAGCTAAGAGCAGAAAAAGTTAACAGACAAACGTATTTAAATTGGAGTGAAATCCTAGAACCGGATTTTGAAAAGCTTGTTATAGAAAGATACAATCCTAATGAATATGATCCAGAATACAATGTAATTGCTGAAATTACAGATAAATCTATAACAAGTTTAACCGATACTTTATTGCCAATTGGAGAATATCTCGATTACCGGGCTACAATATATGACACTGAATTTAGAAAATCTGAAGAAAGCATAGCCCGAATTGAACTTCCAATGGGACCTTTTTTCGAACTTGGTTATTATTCTGTTACACATGCAATTCTTCACCCCACCCAAGATTGGGTATACATCAATGTTAATGATGATGCTAACAAGATTATTATCTACGATTTTGCCAATGAGAAAATAGTAAAAGAGATTGATTTGGATTACGAACCAAGGTATCCTGTAATAGCGGATAATGGCAATGGATATCAGGTTTTTGTTCCGGGAGATAACAATGCTATAAACATTTATTCGGCTGATGAAAACTTTAGTTTGATGCAAACTATAAATACAGAGGAAGATGTAAATAATGTTGTTCCAAATGGTAACGGAATATTGATAGCAGGAATGGACAATTATTATTACAATTACAGAGATTATCATATAAGAACATTTTCCCAGTCAACAGGCGAGTTGTTGGATTCCATCGGTAGCAGCTACGGTAAAGCTAGAATAGTAGGTGATCCGATTAACAAGAATATGGCTTACGGATTTGAGACAAGTACATCAAATAATGCACGATTGAAGTGCGAAATAGATAATAGCGGAAAGTTTATTAATTATGAATATGATAATTCATTTGATTATAGAGTAGACCAAAACAGAAATCTATTTGTTACACCTACAGGTGAGCATTTTATTACTAGCTATGTTGCATTTAGTACATCAGACTTTAACACCGATACAGAAATTGGAAGTGTAAGTCTTAGTGGGATTACATTTAATGATGATGTGTCGCTTATTTACACTTGCAGCTATATAAGTAATAAAATTATTATCTATTCGTATCCATCATTCCAGTTGGTCGGTGAGATAGAAACACGTACTACTCCAGGAAAAATACTATACAGAGATAATAAAATTATTACTGTTGGAAATGAGAATGGTAATTATATTATAGAAATTTATCAGTAGAATAATTAAAATAATATGAATAATAAAAAAGCCAAACTCAAAACAAATGTTTGAATGTATAGGTAGTTATTAAGTAAATGATTGCGTTTAGTAAGATTTTATCTTCTTTATTTCCCTTAATGCTCCATTTGCATAGTTGAAATCATCACACCACTTTCTACATGTTTTAAGTTTTTCTTGATCGACATAACGTGTGAAGTGATATCTAACTTTTAAATAGGCACTGGTATCATACTGATCAATAAATTCGGATAGATTTTTTTCTTCAAATTTTTTTTTCAATTCTGCAATATGATTTTTTACAATTTCAATATCAGGTGGGGCACATGTTGTAAGTTCAATATCTCGTAATTCTTCTGGTATTTTATAACGTTTTCCTTTTACTCCAATTTTCTTAATCTCTTCAATTTTTTTATTGAACTTATCTTGCTCTTCAATTAGTTGAATGTATTTTTTAAGATTGATATTTCGTTTTTTTAATTCTTTATTAAGAGCAACAAGGTCTTTCTTATTAAAGTAAAACGAACGACCGTACTTGAAATAATTTGTGAATTCAAACTTTTCAATAATAAACTTTCCCGAACTGTATGGTGCACTCCTTATTATTTTTGAAATACCATAATCAATTATCCATTCTCCACGTTTTATTTCCAGGATTCTAAATTCTTTGGCTGCCTTTGCTAAAGCATCTTTAGAAAATCTTTGCCTTGTAGGTAATTCTGATGTTCCTGTTAGCTTAGAAAGCAATTTCTTAATTTTTTTAATTTCAGACAAAATCTGCGATTCCATGATATTATTTCAATTAATTTACAATCTACATTTTACAATATAATAAACTTTAATTCTAGACTAAAGTCAATAGTTTCTTTATTGGAATAAAATATTTTTTGTTAAAAATAGAAGAATAATTATTAAACATGTTAGAAGTTATTAGCTTTTCCTTTGTTTTTTAGTAATTTTAAGTTCGATTAAATAAGGATATGTAAACAGTAAAATATATAATGGCAAAGAAGAACGGAAACAACGAAGAACCTTTAGAAAAGCAACTTTGGAAAACAGCAGATAAGCTAAGAAAGAATATTGATGCTGCAGAATATAAACACATTGTATTAGGTTTAATTTTCTTAAAATACATCTCGGATGCATTCGAGGAGTTATACGAAAAGTTAAAAGTAGGTGAAGGAGAATATACCGGAGCCGACCCCGAAGATAAAGACGAATACAAAGCAGAGAATGTATTCTTTGTGCCACCATCAGCACGTTGGAATTTTCTGCAAAGCCATGCCAAGCAACCAACAATAGGTAAGACTGTTGATGAATCAATGGATGCTATTGAGCGGGAGAATTCTTCGCTGAAAGGAGTTTTACCAAAAGTATATGCACGACAAAACCTCGATCCTACAAGTTTAGGTGAACTAATTGACTTGGTTGGAAACATTGCATTAGGTGATGCGAAAGCTCGAAGTGCTGATATATTAGGGCATGTGTTTGAGTATTTCTTAGGTGAATTTGCTTTAGCAGAAGGAAAGAAGGGTGGACAATTCTACACTCCACGAAGTGTTGTTGAATTATTGGTTGAAATGTTAGAGCCATATAAAGGGCGTGTTTTTGATCCTTGTTGTGGTTCAGGTGGAATGTTTGTACAATCTGAAAAGTTTATATTAGAACATCAGGGAAAAATAAACGACATTTCCATTTACGGACAGGAAAGTAACCAGACAACATGGCGATTAGCAAGAATGAATCTGGCTATTCGTGGTATTGATAGTTCCATGGTAAAATGGAACAACGAAGGTTCATTTTTGAACGATGCACACAAAGATTTAAAAGCCGATTATATTATTGCTAATCCACCGTTTAATGTAAGTGATTGGAGTGGCGATTTACTCCGAAAAGATGGACGTTGGAAATATGGCACACCACCTGAAGGAAACGCCAATTTTGCATGGATACAACATTTTATTTATCATTTAGCACCAACCGGACAGGCAGGTTTTGTCTTGGCAAAAGGCTCGTTAACATCAAAAACTTCGGGCGAAGGTGAAATTCGTAAAGCCTTAATCGAAGCCAATCTCATTGACTGCATTGTAAACTTACCGGCAAAGTTGTTTTTAAATACTCAAATTCCTGCTGCATTATGGTTTGTTAGCCGCGATAGAACAAATGGAAACCCGCCTGCCGGCGAGGCAGGGTTCAGAGACCGTAGCAAAAAAATATTATTTATTGATGCACGTAATTTAGGACATTTAATAAATCGACGTACACTTGAACTTTCAGAAGAAGACATACAACAAATTGCAGATACTTACCACAATTGGAGAAACCCAGATGGTAATCCTGCCTCGCCGGCAGGCAGGTACGAAGATATAAAAGGCTTTTGCAATGCAGCAAGTATCGACAAAGTAAGAGAACTTGATTATGTAGTAACTCCTGGGCGCTATGTTGGTTTAGCAGATGAAGAAGATGATTTTAATTTCGCTGAACGTTTTAATAAGCTAAAAGAAGAATTTGAAGCTCAATTACAAGAAGAAACAAAACTTAACGAAATTATTTCCGCAAATCTTAAAAAAATAGAGATCGATGTGTGAGTGGAAAAAAGAATCTTTAGGCAATGTTTTAGAAGTTAAATATGGTAAAGACCATAAAACTCTTGAAGAAGGAGATATTCCTTGTTATGGAAGTGGTGGTTTAATGAGATATGTGAACGAACAATTATATGACAAAGAATCAATTTTAATTCCACGAAAGGGCTCACTCAACAATATAATGTATCAAGACAAGCCTTTTTGGACAGTAGATACGATGTTTTGGTCCAAAATTGATGAAGAAAAAATTATTCCTAAATTCTTATTTTATCAACTTACATTAATTGATTATTCAAATCTGAATGTTGGTTCAGCTGTTCCAAGTTTGACTATTCCTGTCATTAATGAAATCGAAATCAATCTTCCACCACTTCCCAAACAAAAAGTCATTTCATCGATTCTAAGTAGTTTAGACAATAAAATAGACTTACTCCAACGCCAAAACAAAACCTTAGAAATCATAGCTGAAACTCTATTTAGGCAGTGGTTTGTTGTAGATGTCAAGAAAGATTGGGAAAAGAAAGAACTTGGTGAATTACTTACAATAACATCAAGTAAAAGAATTTTTTACAATGAATATGTTCCATCTGGTATTCCATTTTATCGCAGTAAAGAAGTTATTGAATTAAGCAAAGGAACGAACATATCAACTGACCTTTTTATATCAGAAGATAGATTTAATGAAATTGAAGAAAATTTCGGTTCACCGACTGAAGGCGACATTCTTTTAACTTCTGTTGGTACGGTAGGTATATCATACAGAGTGAGAAAAAATGAAAATTTCTACTTTAAAGATGGTAATCTTACTTGGTTTAAAGACTTTAAAGGATTATCAAGCTCTATTGTTTATTGTTGGTTGAATTCTGAAATTGGTAAAGAAGAATTAAATAACATAACTATTGGGAGTACTCAAGTTGCATTAACAATTTCAGGACTTAAAAAAATTGAACTTACTATACCTCCTTTAGATATCCAGAATAAGTTAGATTTAGAACTTAACGATATTTATAATAAGGTAAATTTTAATCAATCTCAAATGCGCACACTTGAAAATATGCGTGATACATTATTACCTAAATTAATGAGTGGTGATGTAAAAGTTAAATTGGATTAATATATGGATGCAGTTTTTATAGATACCAATTCAATTAGAAACGAGAAAACATCAAGTTTTTTTGGTAATATAGATAAATATAAAAAGATATCAGAGCAAGTTCAAATTATTATTCCCTCAATTGTAATTGATGAAATTAAAAGGCAAAAGAAACGACATTTGAAAAGTCAACTGGATAAGTTTTGTAATAATTATTTTGCAGAATACTTCGGAATTGATAGTAAAGAAAAGCAAGAATTAATTAAACACATTGACGATAAAATTAAACTACTTTATGAAGGTGCTAATGATGAAATTGAGCACATTGTATTGGATTTAGAACATGATGGCAAACTTCAAAAAATAAAAGAATTAGCAATAAAAAACATTCCTCCATTTGAAGCTGAAACTGATAAAGGTTTTAAGGATTCTTATATATATTTAACAGTGCTTGAATATCAAGAATCTGCAACTGATGATGTGTTTCTTATTACAAATGACTCAAGGCTTAAACAAGCTTTTGAAGATTCTAAAGTACACACAATATCGACTGTTCAAGAATATTATGATTATAGGGAAGAATTCTTCAAAGAAGATTACTTCATAGAGAAAATGAAGGAACATTTTGAAAATAATGAGATAACAAAAGAAAACATTTCAAATATTGCACTTACAGCAGATGATGATTGGCAAATAACTGTTGGTGTTAATGGAGACGAACATCACGTTTTAGTAGATTTTGTATCCAAAGAAATTATATCTAATTAAAAAATATTGACATGGAAAAGGATATTAGAGATTTATTAGACTTGAAAAAGAATTTAGAACTTAAATTAGAAGAATTAAATTCTAAAGAAAGCTTACTTACTGCAGAAGAAATTATTCGTGAAGAAGTAATTTATGAACTAAGGGATGTAAATGCTAAAATTGAGAGATATTAAAATAAAATTATTATGGAACCAAAGAATGTAAAACCAGCCAAATTTCACGTACACACCATCATTTATGATAATGGAGATTTTTCTGTTGCTTATGGAAAGTGGGAAAATAGTGATGCCAGATTAGCCATGCGTTGGAATGGTTATGGAAATGACATGGTAGGTTATCCAAGCCAGGGGGGTAATCCTCTTTGGTTTCAATTACCAAATGAAGGAATATGGACAAGTGAAATATTGCAAGCAATAGATAGAATTAGCGCATATGAAAATCGAATTGATGATTTAAATAAACAATTAGAAACTAATTCTTAAACTACTTCTATTCGGGATACATTATTATCGAATTTAATGTGTATTAAATTAAGAATAAATTATAATTGAATTAATAAATTAGGACATATAATCTATGAGTGAGAATAAGTATAATAAGGATTATGATGATAATAAAATTCCAGATACAATTTATGTAAGTAAAAGAACTAAATGGAACGGGCGTTATGTTAGCCAGATTATAGAAGAAGAAGAACAATGTTTTGCTGTATCGGAAAAAGAAAATACAACTTTATATATTACAAGTGGTGGCAAACAAAAAATACAAGCAACACTTCTTGAAACTGGAAAAGAAAAACAAGTTCCAGTCGTATATGTCTCTAGAATAAATGTAAAAACAGGAAAAATAGCATCCAGTGGAGAACAGCAAATGTGTTTATATCCTGAAGTTCTAGAGAAACTTTATAATTTTATTGGGAAAATAAAATCTGTTGATTATTCAAATTCAAATAGTTTTAAAATTAATGAGAAAGATTTTAAAAATTTAGATAATAATCCGATTGTTAATTCTTCTGATAGTTACTTTAAAGATTTCATAAGAGAATCACCAAAAGCTTCAGAAATACTAGAGAATTTAATTGATGAAGGTCTAATTACTTCAAAAGATATAGTTAATACATCGTTTAGAAAAAAAGGATTACAAATTTTCAAAAAGTTAATTGACAATGCAAATTACTGGGAAACTTATGCAGATGAAAATAAGATTTCTAAAAGTAAAGAAGAAAAAGTGTGGCAATACTTCTTTGAGAAAAATGAATGGATATTTGGATATGGACTTGATTACCGTTTTAAAACAATATTGCAACGTGAAGCTTATGTCTCAGATGTTGAATTAGATGGTTCGAATACTGTAATTGCAGATTATTTACTTGGCGATAAAAGATTTACAACTTTTATTGAAATGAAAAAGCCGTCAACAGAGCTATTTGGAAAAGTTAAAAACAGGTCCAACAGTTGGAAATTGTCAAATGATGTTATTGAGTCTGTATCGCAAATACTTGAACAAAAAGCATCGGGTTTAATAAAATTAGATAAGCAACAATTTAATTCAGATGGAAATATTATTACGCAAAAAGCATATGATTCTAAAGTAATTTTATTAATTGGTCATTGGAAGCAACTTGAAGAGTCAAAAAATGACCTTGAACGTGAAATTAAAAAGAAAACATTTGAACTTTTTCGTACTGATAGTAGAAATATTGAAATTTTAACTTATGATGAACTTTTTGAAAGAGCTAAATTTATTGTTGAAGGAATTAAAGAAGAAAACAAAATAGATAAATATATGGAAGATATTGACGATTTACCTTTTTAGATTATGACACGAATAACTGAATCCGACATAGAACAATTAGCTATAGAACTATTGGAGAAGCAAGGTTTTCAATACATCTATGCTCCTGATATTGCTCCCGACCTGCCTGCCGGTCAGGCAAGTGGTGAAAAACCGGAACGAAACAGCTATGATCAGGTTCTTTTAACGGAACGTTTACAAAATGCTATTTGTACAATAAATCCTAAAATTCCGGCAGATGCTCAACAGGAAGCTTTAAAAGTTATTCAACGCATTCATTCTCCTGAATTATTGGTTAACAACGAAGAATTTCATCGCTACTTAACCGAAGGTATCACGGTTCATTATCAAAAAGATGGCAATAAAAGAGGCGATTTGGTGTGGCTAATTGATTTTAATAATCCCGAAAATAATGAGTTTGTTGTTGCCAATCAGTTTACAGTTATTGAAAACAATCATAACAAACGACCAGATGTTATTTTGTTTGTAAATGGTTTGCCGTTGGTTGTTATGGAATTGAAAAATGCTGCAGACGAAAAGGCAACTATAAAATCGGCATATAAACAACTGGAAACCTATAAAGCACAAATTTCTGGTCTTTTTACATACAATGCTTTTAACATTATTTCCGACGGTCTGGAAGCAAAGGCGGGATCATTATCAGCCGATATAAATCGTTTTATGGCTTGGAAGTCAGACGATGGAAAACAGGAAGCTTCGCATTTGGTTGGTCAAATGGAAACGCTCATTAAAGGCATGCTCAACAAACAAACATTGTTGGATTTAATTCGTCATTTTATTGTTTTCGAAAAGTCTAAAAAAGAAGACTTAAAAACAGGAATCACAAGTATAACAACAGTTAAAAAGATTGCTGCTTATCATCAGTATTATGCAGTAAACGCAGCGGTAGAATCTACCATACGTGCTTCGGGTTACTCTGCAGTCGATCATAAAAATACCTTACTCGAATCTCCTGAAAGTTATGGATTGGTTGGTGTGAAAAATCAACCCGTAGGAGACCAAAAAGGTGGAGTGGTGTGGCATACTCAGGGTAGTGGTAAATCCTTATCCATGGTTTTTTACACGGGTAAAATTGTTCTGGCTTTAGATAATCCAACTATATTAATCATTACTGATCGTAACGATTTAGACGATCAGCTTTTTGATACTTTTGCTGCATCAACACAGTTGTTAAGGCAAGAACCCAAACAAGTTGAAAACAGGCAGAATTTAAAGGAATTGTTAAAAGTGGCTTCGGGTGGTGTGATTTTTACGACCATTCAAAAGTTCCAACCTGAAAATGGAAATGTCTATGAGCAATTATCTGATAGAAAAAATATAGTAGTTATTGCCGACGAAGCACACAGAACGCAATACGGCTTCAAAGCAAAAACCATCGATGATAAAGATGAGCAAGGAAACGTTATTGGTAAAAAAATAGTTTATGGTTTTGCCAAATATATGCGTGATGCATTGCCAAAAGCAACGTATCTTGGATTTACAGGAACACCAATTGAAGGAACCGATGTAAATACTCCCGCAGTTTTTGGAAATTATATTGATATTTACGATATAGCACAAGCTGTTGAAGATGGTGCAACGGTTCGTATTTATTATGAAAGTCGTTTGGCAAAAGTTAACTTAAGCGATGAAGGAAAACAATTAGTCGAAGATTTAGACGAAGAATTGGCTCAGGATGATCTAAGCGATCCACAAAAAGCAAAAGCCAAATGGACTCAATTAGAAGCTTTGGTTGGTAGTGAAAATCGTTTAAAAAACATTGCACGAGATATTGTGAGTCATTTTGAAGCAAGACAAGAAGTTTCAAATGGTAAAGCAATGATTGTTACCATGTCGCGAAGAATTGCAGCCGATCTATACGAACAAATCATCGAATTAAAACCCGAATGGCATTCTGACGATTTAGATAAAGGAGAAATTAAAGTGGTTATGACAGCGGCATCTTCCGATGGTCCTAAAATGTCAAAACATCATACTACAAAGCAACAAAGAAAAATGCTTGCCGATCGTATGAAAGATGCACAGAACGAACTTAAATTGGTTATTGTTTGCGATATGTGGCTTACTGGTTTCGATGTTCCGTGTATGCACACCATGTATCTCGATAAACCAATGAAAGGTCACAATTTGATGCAAGCAATTGCAAGAGTTAATCGTGTTTATTTCGATAAGCCGGCGGGTTTAATTGTAGATTATCTGGGTATAGCGTCCGACCTTAAAAAAGCATTGTCTTTTTATTCTGATTCGGGCGGTAAAGGTGATCCTACCATTGCACAGGAACAAGCAGTTCAAATGATGCTCGAAGAACTGGAGATCGTTTCAAATATGTATCAAGCCTGCCCGCCAAATAGGCGGGGTTTCGAATATGAAGAATATTTCGAAGCGGATACTTCCCGAAAATTATCGTTGATTTTGGCAGCAGAAGAACACATTTTAGGTTTAGAAGATGGCAAGAAAAGATACATTAACGAAGTAACGGCACTTTCTAAAACCTTTGCAATTGCTATTCCGCACGAACAAGCAATGGATGTAAAAGATGAAGTTTCATTTTTTCAGGCAGTAAAAGCACGTTTAGCCAAATTTGATGTTATAGGCGAAGGAAAAACCGATGAAGAAATTGAAACAACAATTCGTCAGGTAATTGACCAGGCTTTAGTTTCTGATAAAGTAGTTGACGTGTACGATGCAGCAGGAATTAAGAAACCCGATATTTCGATTCTTTCAGAAGAATTCCTTTTGGAATTGAAAGGCATGGAACATAAAAATATCGCATTGGAAGTTTTAAAGAAGCTATTAAATGAAGAAATAAAATCAAAGGCAAAAACAAATTTGGTTAAAAGTAAATCTCTAATGGAGATGCTTGAAAGTTCTATAAAAAGATATCATAATAAAATATTGTCTGCTGTTGAAGTAATTGATGAACTAATTCATATAAGCAAGGAAATTGTTAATATAGATAATGAAGCCAAAGAATTGGATTTATCCGAGTTTGAATATGCTTTTTATACTGCTGTTGCTGATAATCAAAGTGCGAGAGATTTAATGCAAAAAGATAAGCTAAGAGAGCTTGCAGTGGTATTAACAGAAAGAGTTCGCCAAAATGCATCCATTGACTGGACAATTAAGGAAAGTGTAAAAGCCAAACTTAAAGTAATTGTCAAAAGAACATTACGACAATTTGGTTATCCACCAGATATGCAAAAACTGGCAACAGATACCGTTTTAGAACAAGCAAAATTATTAGCGGAGCAATTGGCTATTTGATAAGATGAAGTTTATAGGGGAATTAATTTTAAGAAGTATAGTAAAACATAATTACAAACTAAATTAAACTATTATGAGAAGGATTTTAATGCTTATTATTATTTCAGTATTTGGACTGAATGTATTCTCACAAGATCTCTCAATAGCAACATTCAATTGTGAATTTTTAGTGGATTCTAAAGTTCATGCTAAGTATGGTTTTAATCTATATTTAAGTAAAGAATCAGAGGATATTCAGGAACGTTGGAGTAATTCTGAATATAGAAAAGAAAAATTTGAAGAAGCATGCGAATTAGTAGCTCAACAAATTAAACTTATTAATGCAGATATTATTGGATTAACAGAAATTGGTGATGAAAATGATTTTTCTGTACTAAGGCTAAAACTTGAGGAGATCGATGCTGGATATGCATACAATGAAATTTGCAATTCTTCAGACCCAACTGGTCAGCATGTTGCTGTTCTTTCAAGATATCCTATAACACTTATTAAAGAAAAATTTGAAGGTAGAGCTTATTACTTTATTGAAGATGATTATGATGAAATTAACGAAACTGGTATAAGTAAAGGTATGCAAGTGAAGATTGATGTTAATGGTAAAAAAATAGATATTTTTCTTTTACACCTAATTTCAGAAAGGATGGGATATGAGTATGATGCTAAACGATTAGCCCAAGTTGAAGTTGCTCGAAGAGAAATAATACCATTATTAAATTATACTGATAGTTTAGTTGTTGTAATGGGTGATTTTAATAGTGAAAAGCATCATAAAGCAATTTTAAAATTAAGAGGGTTTGATGATATTTATCCAGAACTTATCCAAACAGGTGATGATAATTATTTTCCTGATTTAGCGACACGTTGGACTTATAATTATATGGGGAATTATGAACAAATTGATCATATATTATTGTCACATGGTTTCGTCAATCTATGCGGAAAAAATGATCGAAGAAAAAATAAATGGAGAATTACATCAAAAATTATTCCTACAAACAATGAAAGGATTTCTGATCATAATGCCTTGAAGGTGGAATTATTCTTTAAATAACAGTATAATTTAATAAAATATAGAAAATGATTACACAATCAAGTAGTGCACAAAACAGACCTTTAGGTGATTGGTATAATATGATTAAACGTGGGCAAATAAAACTTCCGCGTTTTCAAAGAATGGAAGCATGGGATAGAAATCGAATAAAAAGTTTTATAGATACAATAATTAAAAACTTACCTGTAGGAGTATCCCTAATATACGAAAAAGGAGATCATGAAAAATTTATAAGTAGATTCATTTCAACTGCAGAGCCGGAAAGCACAGAAAGATTAACTGAATATCTGTTAGATGGTCAGCAGAGATTAACAGCTTATTGGAGAGTAATGCATAATAATTATGAGCTTGAAAAATATTTTCTTTATTTGCCTGAATATGATAAATCTGATGATGGTATTGAATTCGACGAAATGACTGTTTATTGTAGGACTCGATGGATGGGTAATGGAAAAAAGTATCCGATTTGGGCTGATAGTCCTTATGATTGTTATAAAAAGGGTTTAATTCCCCTTGAACTTTTTAATCCTGAACTTGGAGAAGTTAAAGCAAGTGCATGGATTGAAGAAGCTGCTGTTAACCTAAAACCCAAAGAGCAAGATCCGGATTTTGCTTCAAAACTTGAAAAACATATTAATCAAAAATCAGAGTTAAATAAAATTGCAACTCAAATAAGAGAACGCCTTAAACATTTTAATCTTCCATATTTATTTCTTCCAGTTGATACTGATAAAGAAATAGCGCTACAGGTATTTATTAATATGAATACGAATAGCAAACCGCTTTCTTTATACGATATTATTGTAGCTGAAGTAGAAGGTGAAAAAGGAGAATCCTTACATGACTTGCAAAACGTGCTGGATGATAAGAATGAAGATATTAAGAGATATTTTAGTTTATCTAATCTGATTTTATCCACTTCTGCATTATTGCAAAAGAAATTGCCTAATAATCGTGGAATGATTGAAATGAGTAAATCAGAAATGATTGAAAATTGGGATTTATTATGTCGTTGTTTGGAGAGAATGGTTGAATTTTTACAATTAAATAAAATATATGATAGACAAAGATTACCAACTAATGCTGTATTAGCTGTAATTGCTGCTGCATATTCATCTATACCAGATACAGGTGATTTAAGAGGAAAACACGAAATATTACTTAAGAAATATTTGTGGTCTTCATTTTTTACAGATCGATATGAAAACTCTGCTGCATCAAGAGCATTTAATGATTATACTGCTATTATAAAAGTAATAAATGGAGAAAAGAAGGAAGATGAATCATTTTATTCAGAAGCAGATATTCCTGTCTTAAATAGGGAAAAATATCCAATTTCTACTGCTGAAGAATTGTTAACTATTGGATGGCCGAAACAGGAAAATATACGTGGACGTGCTATCATAGCAATAGCATCTTATTTAGGAGCTAAAGATTTTGCTGACGGACAACCAATGAATAAGGAAAATGTTTTAATTAGGGAATACCATCATTTGTACCCAGATGCATTGCTAAAAGAAGCTAGTGTTGATAGTTTTAAAGCTCTTAACTGTACATTAATTACTTGGAAAACAAATCGAATTATTGGCAGAAATGAGCCATTAAAGTATATTAAAGAAAGGTCCGAATGTTCTAATGAAGATGTTGTAAAAGAAAGATTGGATAGTCATTTAATTCCGATAAACGAACTTGCGACCGGTGGTTATGCAGATATTGAAGGAGATGAAAAGGTTAATAAGATAAAAACAGATTTTAATCAATTTTTAAAGAAAAGGGCTGTGATTATAGTAAAAGCAGCACAAGAATTAACAGACGGAAAAGAAATTACTACAGAAAAGATATTATCCTTAATAAACTAGATTATTGATATTTAATGATACAGGGTTTTAGTCCCTGTATCATCCATTAGTTTATTGGTTCTCGATATAAATTTTTGCCCCAAGCTGCTATATCCCAGAAAAAGTTTTCCTGGCTATTAAATAATTCATCAAATGTTTTATTTAATCCTGAAATTGTATCGGAATCAGTAATTCTAATTCGGGATTCGAAATTATATTCCATTCCACTTTTTGAAAAATTAATCGATCCAAGGTATGCAATACGATTATCAATAATAAAAATTTTACTGTGGATATAATAGCTACTTTTATATTTTAATTGTCTATTAAGTGGGGAAATAAAAACTTTAAAGGGAAAAAAGGTTTCATATGAATAAGTATATATTCGCTTGTTTTTAATTGTATTTCTTATAACAAGTGATATCATTGATAAAATAAAGACAATTCCAATATTGAGTAGTATTTTAGGATTATTTGTATAAAATGAAATTGTAATAATTATAAAAAATATTGCAATCCAGAATATAGTAAGCCATTTATTAAGTTTTCGTAATCTATTTCTCCTAATGATAGCAGCTTCATCAGAATGTTTTTTTTGCTTTATTAATTCATAGATAATTTTATCAGTTCCAATTTTGTTATAATCTTCAATTTCGTCAGATGTAATTAATTGAATATCTCTTCCACGCTTTTTAAGCTTTATTAAAACTTCTGTATAAGCAGGGCTTAGAAATGGAGATATTATTTTAACTGAATATTTAGCATCTACGATATCTTCAAGTAGTTTTTTCCCTGCACTACGTCCAATATAAATATCACTAGGAACATTATTTTTAAAATATCTAATTCTTTCCATTTATTATAATCTGGGTTTAACAAGATTTAGTTTTAGGCATTAATCTATGTTCAATTTAAAGTTATTTAAGAATTGCTTAAATAATTCCGTAACATTCATCTCTGGGATGCCTAATTTTTTAAACATATTCTTATCAGGAAGAATACCTTTAACCATGTTTGCAAATTTTTGCAAATCGTCTTTTATTGTTTTAGGCAATTCAAATTCATTATCAGGAGTTAACATTGCAGCTAACCGAAAAATATCGGTTTTGTGTTTAACGATCTTATTTTTATCGATTTTTTCTCCTTTGGCTTTACGTTCAGATAAGTCAATAAATGCCCTTGCTTTTAAACAAATTAAGGATTCAATATTTGCTATATGAGCTCCATTGTTAATAGTACTATGATTTACAGTATAATTATAATAATCTTCATTAAGTAATATTGCCGAAAGGCTTGAAATATCTTCTCCTAAAGGTATTGGTGTAAAGATAGATTCCTTTAGATTTATTAAATCTGGTTCCCGTGCAAATAGCTCAATTTGAAATGGAAAACTTTTGTCTTCAGGTTTTAGAAACCTATAAAACTCTTTCTTTTCACTTCTTTCACGCTGTTTATATTTCCCTTCCTTAACAAATTCCCAAAACTTTTTTCCAAAATCTGGTTTTAAGGCTTCCACTATTAATATTAAGTCGATATCACCAGTTACTCTTGGTACTAATTCAGCTTCTTCGAGAATAATATCGCAAGCTGCTCCGCCGATAATTATATAACTGTCAGTAAAGTCTTTAAAGAATTCTCTAAATTTATCAAGTCCAACTACCATATGTATTTTTTTATAATTTGTTCTAATGCCATTTCGATACGTTCATCCTGATTATCAGTAAAACTTATGTATAATGATAATGGATCAACGACTGCTTCTTTAGCAATATTTTGCATAAGCAAATTAGGATCATATTTCCAAATTTCCAGACAATACTTTCCTTCAAATTGATTCAATCCTTTTAATTTATTTTCTTTTTCAAGTTTATAATATTGATTTTTCCCTATTGCAAAGAACTGTTGTTTACTTGGATTCATGTCTGTGTATTCAGGTAAAGCAGATGTATTTGAATCAAATAAAAGTTCATTTTCAGGATAATTTTCAATATATACTTGTTTTAATACAGGGCTTGTCATTAAAGGTAATGCCTTGTACCATAATTCAGAAATATCTTTATTAAAACGAAGATACTTTTCCCTATTTCCTTCTATCTCGCATAATTCGTGTATAACTAAATTTCTTACTGCCTTGGTTACTGCCATAGCAGAATAACCTAACTTTTCAGCTAAATCCTTTAGGTTATACTTTTCCAATGTATCATTCCTTTGAAGTATTTGATATAAAATTATAAATTGAGCAGAAGGAATAAGAGTATCAGTCTTTTCTTCTCTTACATACTCTTTTTCTTTTATATCAATGCGTATGTTGGGCATAAACATTTGCCTACCTGGCACAATAAAATTTATTTGTTTTTGAATTAATCGATTTCGTATATAAGATGGGATTGTATTGTAAACTAAAACAGTTCTTCGATGAAACAAATCTTCTATTGTTTCCATGTTTTTCTTTAGCTGACCAACCTTAGGAAGTTCATGTTTTGGTATCATTAAGGTAAACTCATTCCCCAAAAAGAAATCTCCGAAATACAACCAATAAGTTTCTTTCAGGTAAAATGGCACAATTTTTTGTTCGGTTTGATCAATTTCCCAGAGGCTCGGACGAACACCTACCATTTCGTGTAAGTATTCATATAACTGTTTATATAGTATAATGTCATTCATGTCAGTACGTTAAACCAAGAAAAGCACAATAAACTTAATAGGTTTATTGTGCAAATATAGGTTTATTATATTGAAAAACAAATTATTAAGATAAATAACAGGTTTTTATATCTGAAATATGGCATCAGATATAAATAATTCGTGTTCATTATCGCTTAAATATCCTAACTGATTTGTAAGTAGTTTAGTTTTTCCAATAGTGAATTCATCAATATTTTGGTGGTGATGTCCAAAAATCCAGTAGTTTATTTTCGATTTTTCGATAAGATCGAAAAGTTCCACTCCAAATCCTTCATTTAAAACATCTCCTTTATAAATTTCAGGGTAATTAAGAAATGTTGGAACATGATGTGATACTACGACCTTTTTTTCTGGTCCAGCTTTTTTTAACTCCTGTTTTAAAAACTTTAAACTTTCTCTATGTAATTGATTATAATGAAATGGAGTAAAAAGTTCTTCTTTGTACTTTATTACTTGAAAATCCGACATGCTTCTTTGAATCGTCCATTGATTTGCCGGATTAATACTGGTCCAAAGAGTAGTAAAAATTAAATTTAAATCTTCATGTATAACAGAAGTATTGTTAACTAAAAAAACATTGTTTCTTATTTTCTCATTAATAAATCCGGATTTTTGAGTAATATCGTAATAATAATATTCATGATTCCCCGGTACCCAATAAGTGTATTTGAAGTTATCAGAAAGATAGTTAAAGAAGTCATCATGGTTTTGCATAACAATAAAAGGAACTATATCACCTGCCAAAATCAAAATTTCTCCTACTGGTTTAATAGGATTTGATTCTAGGTATTCCTTGTTTTCAGGAAATTCTATATGTAAGTCTGAACAGTATTGAATTTTCATAATATAAAATTAAACTAATTTCTGTAAAATCATCCTTAATTCAATCTGTTAAGCCACTTACTTTGTCAGATTAAAGGTTCAGTCAAGACTGTTCTGTGTTGCGCCTGCGGCAGAACACTTGCCTTGGTCTTTACAGGTTCTAAAATCGGGCTTAGCTTTGCTGATAGAATTGAAATAAGTCATTTGTATTTATTTATAAGCCATTCATATATTCATTATAATAAATTCTAAATTTGATCATTCTATCAAGGAGATCTCCAGTTATTGCTCCACCGCAAACATTAGCAACTCCAAATTCTTGAATTAGCTCAATTGTTTTCCCTGTCTCTATTCTTAGAGCTTTATGCCGATCTTTGGTTTTAAGCCGTGATTTTTGAATATTTATAATGGGAAGATTTTTATTGATGAAACTCAATGATTTTCCACTTTTGTGTGTGCGAAATCTGCTATTAGGATTGTTCGTAATACCTACATAGTATTTTCCATTTTGAAGTTCAAGAACGTATAAATTAATACCAAATTTTTCATCTCGTGTTATTGTTTTGTTATTCATAGCTGTGGTGCGCGACTTTAACCACCTGGCTCCGGTGTTTTAATTAATAATTCTGAACCACAATTGAAAATACTTTTGAAAACGAGCAATATAAATTTGTATAAATAGCGAAAGCGGCTTTATGCCGTATTTATATTGGGGATTGCGGAAAGGCCTTGCTTGCGGGCTCATTTCAAAAGGATTTCTCTAACTTTGTAAGGAATTATTTAATAAAAAAACATAACATAGATTGCACTTGAGATGGGCTAAGGTCTTTCATTTTTACTTGGAAGTGGGAGAGATTTAGTGTAAAAATGAAAGTCCTTAATGCTATTGACAAAAGGCTCTTTTCAAAATTTATTTTGGAATGTGCCTGATTTAGATTAAGATTTAAACTTTTTAAATTCTTCTCGTAATTCATTCATGAATTCATTCATTTCTTTTACGTGTTGTTGAAAATACGAGTCTTTTTTAAAGGTATTAATTTGTTTAATTATTTGATTAATATTATTTCCTATTCTTCTTAGTTGTGCTAAAGAGTGTTGATCAGTTATTGAAGGTTTATTGTTTTCAATAATAACAGCTTTTAAGGAAGCCTCACGTACAAAACTGCTTAAACTCCTGTTCTGTGATAATTTGCGAAGTTCTATTAAATGATTATCTGAAAAATATACTTCAACAACATTTCTGAGTATATCTTCTTCTTTCTTAGTGCTGCGGAACTTCGCTTTATAATATTGTTTTTTTTTAGCCATAATTTATTATGTTTTTACATGCGACCGAAGGGAGTATATCCTTGAGCTCGCGAATGGGCAAGGTGAATTTCGGCACGAAAAAAAAATTACGCGAGTGATTTTTTTTGCGGGTAGAAAACATACCTTGCACAAATTCATCGATTACATTTAGTTCTCTCTTGAGGTTTTGTGTAATCAATTTTTCTTTCCCAAATTGCTCCACAAGTGTCGCAAATCAAGATTTTACCGTTCATTGTGATCGGACTATAAAACAATCCATTAGAACAACAGGTATAGGATTTCGTCATCTTTGGCGTTACGTTATGGAAAGGTTCAGGAATATCATGGTTTTGTCTCCACGATTTAACCCGACAAGCATCACTACAGTATTTGGCATTAGATTTTCTTCCTAACGGCATTGGTTCAGAACAGTGTAAACAGTATTTCATAATATTTTTGTTAAATGTTTTTGTAACGTTATAGATTCTGTTTTTATTTGTGTTTTTGAAAAAGCCGTTAGGAAGAAAAAGTAAAGGATATAATAACTTTTACTTAAATCTATATCTATCTACTTTTTTTCTTTTAGATATAGCCTTTCTTAAGATATTTACAGCAGCTGTGTTATCATATTCTGAAAGCTTTGCTAAATTGTTAATCTCGGAATCAAGTACTTTCCCTTTAAAAATTTCAATACTAGCATCTCGACACATAATTTGATATTCATGAAATAAGTTTATAAAATGATCCTTGGGGTTCTTGAAACTAAGCTTTAAAGCAAGCTCTAACTCTTCTATGTTGGGCAATGCTTTTTTGGCATCATCTTCTCTTTTTTGTAGTAACATGTTATCAAAATGTATATTTCCATTGCTACCATTTTTTGTAAGACTTTCGGTATGCTTAACTACTTTCATCCAAAATTCATTTTGAGAAAGATAGTGGTAAACTTCATCAATTTCTTCTTTTGTTTTTTTGTGATTTTCGATTAGATCTTTGATAGGTGTAGACCAGGTATCACATTCAGCAAGCTCAACAGATTTCAATGTTGTACCTAATTTTTGAGTTCGGTTTTGGATAAATTTCCAAAACTTTAAAGCAGTTTTTATATAGTAATCTAAATTATCTGAATCAGATATTTCAGACAATAAATTCTTTTTCTTATCTTCATTAAGATTCTTATCTTCCTTGTTAATGGGGGGTACATCTTGATCGGTACTTGGGGGATTAATCAGCTTTTCATCAGAAGATTTGTATGTCCATTCATAGTTCTTAGCTTTCTGATAAAAGGCATAATTACAGATGGTTACTAAAACTCCAATCGATTTATTCAGTGTGCTAATCAATCCAAGGTCTCGCAAATTATTCATCGCTGTTTTCACTTGGCTATTCGTGTAGCTTTCCTTTCTATAGCCTATATTCCATTCAAGTTTCTGAATAAGTTGCTTATGAGTTATTAATAATTCGCCTTTTTTAAGAGAATAGCCTTTATAGAATATTTGTTTGTGAGTAGCTTCTATAAGAAGCATTACGAATATTTCACGAGCACAAGGAGTTAAGGGTAATATCTTGCTTTTAAAGAGGAATCTTGAAAGGTATACAAAACCTTGTGGAATGAAATTTTCATTTAAATTGCTATTTACATTATCAATATTAATATCTAAATTTGCCATAAGTCTTTTATTTAAGTTTATTAAATTCGATTTATTATTGAGCTGTTGTTGTCGCAACAGCTCTTTCTATTTTTGGGATTTTAAGAAGTCTAATATCTCTTCTTTATTAAAGTAAGTGCGAGAACTGACTTTATATATTTTGATAATACCATCTCTAATCCATTGGTACACAGTAGGTTTTGAGATTTGAAGGATTTTGCAGACAGCATCTATTTTAATATAGGGAGTTTCTTCACTAGTGGTATCTTCTTTTCTAGTTTCGGAAAGTTCTTCTTTGATGATCTTTCTAAATTCTTTTAGTAAATCATCTGGATCATTTACTGCATAAAATGGTGTGTTCATAATAAGTTTGGTTTTAAATTAATTTAATCAAACCCAAACTTATTTACACTTACTTGTTAGTCAAAACGTTGTGGGGATAGTGTTTTTTTGTAGAGATTTTGAAGAAGTAAATTATTTACTTTTTTCTATTTCAAGTTTCTTTTTTTCTAAATATTCTAATCCGATATCAAAACCTATTTCATTAAAGAAAGAATTTACCACGTCATAATCTTTTAATAAATTTCTTCTGTTTGTTTTGACTAAAGTAACATTTCTCAAACTAGCATCACTATAGGCATCTTCAGTTATTTTTTCTTTTAAAACCTTAAGTCTATTTTCTCTATTGTCTTTTCCTTTAATTTCAAGAATCTTCATATCGCAAAACAAACCACCTAGAAGTATAATAATTTGTCTATCATATGAATTTTTATTGATAAACCACCATTCTTTTGTTTGCTCTATGATTCTCTTTTTTTGCGCAGGAAGAATGTTTTTGATTTTCCATGATAATGGAAGTTTCGAAGACATAACTAAAGAAAAGAAATTATCGATATTAAGATTTTCTATATCTGTTTCTTGTATATATGAAATTAAGATCATGGAATGTTCGTTGATAATTTCAGTAAACTGAGTTTTTATTCTAGCCAGTTTGTCTGCATTAGAATTTAAACTATCCCTATCATTTGGATTAGTTTTGATTATTATGCTTTGAGCTTTTGCTAAAAATAGTGGCTGATCAAAAACTACTTCTTGGTTCAATTTATAGAAAAGTAATTTTAATCTATATAGAAAATACGAATCAAAGTTGCCAGTGTTTAAAAGATAGGAGGCTCGAGTATCTATTTTGAAGTTTGTAATAGTGTTCTTAAAAAACAACTTAATCTTATTCATTTCAATAAATATTTTGAATAAAATTAGGTTAAAAATATAAGATTAAGAAAAGATACGTTTAATTAGATTAAGTGCAACACAAATGCAACACAGGAAATAAAAAAGCCCTTGAAAATCAAGGGCTTTACTCTAAAAAAGCGGTCTGGACGAGACTCGAACTCGCGACCTCCTGCGTGACAGGCAGGCATTCTAACCAACTGAACTACCAAACCAAATATTTTGTATAAGAACTTTCTAATTTTACGGCTTGTATTCTAACCATCCCTCCCGATAGCTATCGGGATTATCGGGAGAACTACCAAACCGTTTGCTTAATTGCGTTGCAAAAATAGTTTATATTTTTAATTCACCAAAAGTTTTAATGAAATTTTTTAGAAAAATTTAGTTCTATTATTCGCCTGTTTCGGGATTCTCAAAAATACTGAAATTTACACCTCCATATTTTCTTAATTCTACGAATCCTGCATGTTTGTTAAAGCTTGTTTTATCGCCATGCTCAACAATTAACCAGCCTCCTTTATTTAATATTTGGTGTTTAAAAATGAAATCAGGAATTGATTCTATTTCTTTTAAATCGTAAGGTGGATCAGCAAAAACAATATCAAATTTATCTCTGCACGATTTTACATATATAAAAGCATCAGATTTTATAGCTTTTATCTGGCTTAATCCCAATTCATAAATTGTTTTTTTTATAAAAGCATTATGCTTAAAATAACTTTCTACTGAAACAACCGAAATACATTCTCTGGATGCAAATTCGTATGATATACTTCCTGTACCTGAAAAAAGATCGAGAACAGAAAGTTCCGAAAAATCAAAATTATTATTTAAGATGTTAAAAAGGTTTTCTTTGGCAAAGTCTGTTGTTGGTCTTGCCTTAAAATTCTTGGGAGGATTTATACGCCTTCCTTTATATTTTCCACTAACTATTCGCAAAGGTGTAAGTTAAATAAATTAGTAAATGATTGCGGTGGAACCTGATTAAATGTATAGCTATACGAAAAATCTTCAGGTAGCTTATCAAATCTAATGTGGCTTATAAAGCCTTTTAATTTTGAGTATATAGATTCTTTCTTGTCAATAAATCCACTTAATATCAATTCGGTATTTTCTGTGTTTAAATTGAACTGATCAAAAACATACATAATAAAATAGATCATGTCCGACTCAGTTTTATACACAAAATTGTTATAAAGCAACAATTTTCCGTTTTCTGTTATACTCAGATCTATAAATTCATCATTTACA
>JAUVLS010000004.1 GCA_030600625.1 Bacteroidales bacterium | reverse complement strand
ATTATCATTAGTTTGGTGATTTTACATTTCATAATCAGGAAATTTAAAAACAAGATTAAGAAAATAAAACAAGAATTACGCGAGGGCTTTACATCTATTTATCATATAAAAAACAAATTTCTTTACTTAACACAATCTATTTTTATTTATGGTATTTGGTTACTTATGCTTTATGTACTCTTTCTGGCATATCCCCCAACACAGCATTTAGGCTTTACAGCAGCAGCATTCACTTTTGGATTAGCAACTTTAGCATTTCTGCTACCGGTTCAGGCAGGAATGGGAGCATGGCATTTTGTTGTTATACAATGTCTTTTATTGTTTGGTGTTGAAACTGATGTGGGAAAAGTGTTCTCGTTAATGGCACATTCAGCTACTAATCATGTTTACCTTATTACAGGAATAATAGCTTTAGTCTTGTTGCCTATTGTAAATAATAAAAAGATTAAATCTTAATAAGTTATAAATACAAGCCGTTTAAATTTTTTATGTGAGAAAGGACTTTAAAAAGATATTTTCCTGATTCTGGATAAAATGAAACATTCAAGATTTGGAGTAGAAACACTTATTAATCTTTATTATCAATCAGAAGGTAAAAGAATCAAATATGTAATGTTAGATGGATTAAAACATCCCACAAAATTTGATAAAACAAGCTCGTCTAAAGCAATAAAAGAATTTTTAAAAGAAGGACATCAAATAGGGCTGACAGTATTCAAAAATTATGAATTAATTACAAAAACAATAAAAAATACAATTTCAAAAAATATAAAATCATAAATCATGAAACGAGTAAATTTAATTTTTATAATGATAACAGTGCTTTTAATCAGCACAAATAGTACAAAAGCACAAGAAGACAATAAAATAAAACAACCAATATCATTAGTATTATCCGGAGGCGGTGCAAGAGGAATTGCACACATTGGGGTAATTGAAGAACTGGAAAAACAAGGTTTTGAAATAAAATCAATTTCAGGAACTTCTATGGGAGCTCTTGTTGGTGCTGTTTATTCTATTGGAAAAATGCAAGAGTACAAAAACTGGATATACAGTTTTGATAAATTAGACGTTATTAAATTTATTGATTTTACATTTAGTTCACAAGGATTAGTAAAAGGAGATAGAGTTTTTGAAAAAATGAAAGAATTTATTCCTGATACAAATATTGAAGACCTAAAAATTAACTATATAGCCACAGCAACAGATATTACAAATAAGAAAGAAATAGTTTTTTCAAAAGGGAGTATTTATGAGGCAGTAAGAGCATCAATTGCGATACCTACTGTATTTACACCTGTGAAAATAGAAAACTCCCTCCTTGTAGATGGAGGCGTTATTAATCCTACTCCCATTAATCATGTTAAAAGAAGCAAAGGTGATATATTAGTTGTAGTTCATGTAAATGCTGATGTTCCTGTATATAAGCCGCTTATTTCAAAAGATGAAGAAGATAAAAGACAATCAATATATCTTACAAAGATTGAAATGTTTCATAATGAATTGAAAAAAAATAATACGAAAGCAAAAAATGAAAAATTAGGATATTTTAACCTTATGAACGAAACTGTTGGTTTACTAACTTATCAAATATCGAAAATGATGATAGAAAAATATCCGCCCGATATCTTAATAAATATATCTCGGGAATCATGTGATATTTTTGATTTTTACAAAGCTGAGGAATTGGTTGAAATTGGCAGACATGCTGCTATTCAAAGCATTAAGGAGTATAAAAATAGAATAGATTAATATTCAAAAAAAACAAATAAGCAGACAAGAACTAATTTTTCGACAATACAGAAAGAATTTAATGATAATTTAAAGATGCTTAAGGATAAGATGAAAATGTAAAACTCTCTAGAATTAAATGAAATAATATCCGAAGAATGAAAAAAGAAACAACAAATTATTCCTATTATTTTAATAGTCTTAAACAATCTCCTCACTTCTCTGAAGTAGAGGATAATGTTTTACATGAAATTTTAGAAATGTTTCATAGTAAAAAATATCTGAAAGATGATTATCCGCTAACATCTGAGTCAACCTTGTATAATATTTATGTAATAATTTCAGGAAGAGTGGAAATATCAGTCATGAATTTTGATACGGACAGGGAATATATTATTGACATTCTTGGTCCGGGAGACATCTATGATGTAATATGTTTACTTGATAAAAAAGAACATGATATTATTGCCACTGCATTAGATGATTTAGAGTTATTAGTAGCTCCTATTGAAGTGGCAAGGGAATGGTTATATACACGTCCTGATTTTAATAAAACATTACTTCCTTACCTTGGGAAACAACTACGGTATTTTGAAGAATCTGCTTCTGATCTTGTACTATATGATACATGGACAAGATTAGTTAAATTAATTCTACGAAATACTGACAGCAATACAAGAAAGCTATCTCTGATTAACGATCTTTCACATGAACAGATTGCTAAAATGATTGGCAGTGTACGAAATGTTGTCAACCGCCATATTCAAGATTTTAAAAACAGTCAATTACTAACGGTAAAAAGGAAAAGTCTTGAAATAAATAACATTCAGAAATTGTTGGAAGAATTTAAAAGACCGAATTCTTTTCTTACATAATTGCAAATTTGTCATGACTAAACCATTATTGTCTTTATCCGCATTTTCAGGAATATCAATAAAGTTTTTTTTGAATAAATTCTTGTTGTGCAACTTAGGTGGCAGTTGATGATATCAACCTTCTTTATTTTTGTACTATAATAAATATATATTAAATATGAATAGAAGCAATAAGTTAACGAAAACAGATAAAGAAGAACTAATAATAGCAAAAGCTTTATTAGAGAATCCTGGAATTGCTATTAAACTCACAAATCTTATTGGAACACCAATTGAGAAAGGATTTGATATGTTACCATTTGATTGGCGTAACAAAATAGGAAATGTTACAACTAAAACAATGCTTAAAATTGCAGAAGGCACATTATTAACAATGAAAGATGTTCCAAAGGAAAATACTTCTAATGTGTTGCACAAATTAGGCGTAGCAGCATCAGGTGGTGTTAGTGGATTTTTCGGAATTCCAGCTTTAGCAATTGAATTACCAATATCAACTTCGATTATGTTACGCTCGATTACAGATATAGCAAGGTCTCAAGGAGAAAAAATTAATACTACGGAATCAAAATTAACTTGTTTAGAAGTTTTTGCTTTTGGTGGAGAGACTAAATCTGATGATGGTTTAGATACTGGTTATTTCGTTGTTCGTTCTGCATTAGCAAAATCAATAGCGGAAACGAATGAATTTATTGCAACCAGAGGAATAGCAAAAAAAGGTTCGCCTGTTTTATTAAGATTTATAGCAAACATCGCTCAAAGATTTGGAGTTCAAATAGGGGAAAAAGCAGCCGCACAAGCATTGCCAATAATTGGAGCTGCTGGCGGTGCTTTAATTAATACAATGTTTATCGACCATTTTCAAGATATGGCAAAAGGACATTTTATAATAAGAAAACTGGAAAGAAAATATGATGCAGAATTTATTAGACAATCATACGATGAATTATAGAAATGAAAATGATAAAAGCCAAAGAAGAAATTATTTGAGCTCTGTTTTAATAAACACATTTGTAGAATGTAAATCAGTTAATTTATGGAAAAAGGGATTATTCTTGGAAACAATATTTTAGATGTAGTTTTTGTGGCATGGTTTATTGCTCAATTTTATAAAGTTGTTGTTAGTATTATCATTGATAAAAAATTAAGTATAAGACGTTTCTGGGAAACAGGAGGCATGCCCAGTTCCCATTCATCAACGGTAAGTGCTTTGGCCACTTCGGTTGGAATTGTCTATGGAACGGTAACACCACTTTTTGCAGTTAGTATTGTATTTGCTATCATTGTATTACATGATGCGGCAGGGATTAGAAGAGCTGCGGGGAAACAGGCGAGTGTGTTAAACCGTCTGGGGGCTTCTTTAAGTAAGCTTGTTGATGAACGTTTTAGTGAGGAGCAGTTAAAAGAGTTGTTGGGACATACTCCGGTAGAAGTATTGGTAGGTACCATTGTAGGTATTGCTGTAGCCTTTATATTTAAATTTCACCTGGTTTCTTAATTTTTATTTGAATTATTAATTTCACATCGAAAACATTAAGATTTTTTTTAAATGTATAAATAATGAATAATTACAAAACAGAAAAAACAGCATTAATCACAGGCGCCACAAAGGGTATTGGATATGAATTGACAAAATTATTTGCTGAGGATTCATATAATTTAGTTTTAATAGCACTAAGTATGAGTGAACTAAAAGAAATAAAAGAATATCTTAATAATAAATATGATATAGATATTTTAATAATTGAACAAGATTTGTCAGTTCCAAATGCATCACTCAAAATATTTCGTGAAACAGTAAAAAAACAAATTATTGTTGATGTTTTGGTAAATAATGCAGGAATAGGCGATTTTGAAATTTTTAATAACGAGGATATAACGAAAATATCGCAAATTATGCAAATTAATATTGTCTCACTAACAGAATTGACCAAATTATATTTAAAGGAAATGGTTGACAAAAAAGAAGGAAAAATATTAAATGTTTCATCAATGGCAGCTTTTCAACCCGGTCCGCACATGGCGGTTTATTATGCAAGCAAAGCTTATGTTCAATCTTTTTCTGAAGCAATAGCAAGCGAATTAGAAGGAACAGGGGTTACGGTTACAACTTTATGCCCCGGTCCTACAAAAACAGGATTCCAAGACAAAGTAGGAAGTAAAGATTCCAAACTGGCTAAACTAAATTTACTTTCCTCATCTAAAGATGTTGCCAAATATGGGTATAAAGCTTTAAACAAGGGTAAAAGAATTGCAATACCGGGATTTCTTAATATAGTAATAGTAAATACAGTAAAATTCATCCCTGGAAAAGTTACAACACAAGTAGTTAAAAAATTACAGGAACTAAACAGACTTGATTCTTCTTATAATAATTAAAACGTGAATGGAAACATTAAGATTTTTTTAAAATAAATTCATGTTGTGCAACTTAGGTGGCAGTTGATGATATTAACCCACCTTATCTTTACACTATAATTTATTTTAATTAATCTTTTAAAAAGGAGGTAAAATGACAACAAAAGAAAAGATAAGAGCTGAAGTAGCAAAAATAGCTACTGAAAGTCAAGACATTAAAAACGACATCATCACATTTGTTGGAGATGAGTTTAAAAAATCCATTGAGCTTAAAAACCAGACATCTGAAACGATTAAGGAAATTACAAAAGATACACTTGATGGTATCTATGAAGGTATAAATGAGGCGAAAAATAAGGGGCAACAATATGTTGTTAGATTAACAGAAAAGGGTGATGAAATAGAAGATGTGATGAAAAAATCAGCTGAGGCTATGGTTAATGTTGCTAAACAGGAAGGCGAAAATGCCTTAGCTGTAAGCAAACAAGCTGCTGAAAAAGCAAAAGTTCTTTTTAATGATGCTTCAGACAAAGCCAAACACTCAATAGAAAATATTGAAGACAAAGCAAAAGAACAAATGGAAGCTAAACTTAAAGACCTTAATGAAACCAAGAAAGAAGCAAAAAGCAAACTTGATGCAATAGGTGATGCACTAAAAGACTATGTTATCGAAAAGAAGGATGAAACTTCAGAAGCTATTTCAAATACTTTGCATAATACCGCTGACAAAAGTAAGAAGGCAGCAACAGATTTAGTGAACTTAGCAAAAAGTCATTCAAAAAGATTGACAAGTCATTCACTAAGTAAAGTATCGGATTGGTTAAAAAATCTTTCAAACAAAGTAAATTCATAACTTAATTTATTAATAGTTTAAAATAATAAAATCATGAAAACAAAAAATTTAATAATTGGAGTGCTTGCTGTTTTATTGATTGTATCATTAATATGGGGTTATACATCAAACAAAACTGCCATCGACAATAAAATTGCAACTACAAGTGAAAATGCAAAAGATGAAACATCAGATTTAATCGCATCATTGGAGAAAGAAGCCAAAACCAATTATGCTTTGGCGAATGCAAAAGTAGCTCTATTAAAGTCTCAAATTGCACTTGAAATTGACAACTCTAAACAAAAAGCAGAAGTAGAATTAGACAATGCCGATAAATATCTTTCAGAAGCAAAATCAACAGCAGATGAAAAAACAAAAGCAGAAATAGACTTGCTGAAAACTAAGGTAGATAATGCAAAAAAGAGTGTTGTACAGAAAAAGGGCGATGCTTTAGAGAAAGTTTCTGTTGCTGTTGATGAAGCAAAGATTATGTCTGAAAAATACAATGACAAATTTCAGACAGAGAAAGAAAAAAATATTGCTACAGTCAATAGGAAGTATGCTGAGCTTAGAGCTGAAGAAGCCCTTTTGAAGGCAAAAATAGCCGCTCAATCAGAAGAAACATATTCTCAGGCAGAAGCTTATCTTAAAGAAGCAAATGAATGGTATATCCGTAGTAAAGAATATGGCACTCAGAAGATAAACCCTTACGTGGAGCAACTTCAGAAAGATATTGAAGATGCTCAAACCTATCTAGAGGAAAAGGATAAAGAAGCACGTAATAAAATTTCTGATATTTTAATGAAAGTTTCAGAGATAATAAGCGAAGATTAGCTTAATTAGATTTTAAAAAACAGACAGTCCATTTTAATGGACTGTCTGTTTTAATATGAAAGTCAATAATTGGTGCTAAAAAAACAATATAATCTTATTATAGTTCTTTACTTTAGCACCAATTTTGCATTATATTAATAACTTAAAAATAAATAAAATGATTAATCTATTAAAAAAAGGGATTCTTACGGGAATCGGAATTGGTTTGATGACCAAAGACAAAGTGAAAGAATTTGCAAAAAAAACTGCCGATGAAGCAAAAATGACAGAGGAAGAAGCACGTAAATTTGCAGACGAACTGTTAAAACAATCAGAAGAAGCAAAACAACAAATTGAGGAAAAGATTGACAAACAGGTAAAAAAGAGTATTGACAAGTTAGGTGTGGCAACCAGGGAAGACCTGATAAAAATCCAGGAACAACTGGATAAGCTGCAAAGTTTGCTAAGTAAAAAACAAGTTCTAAATAATGATTCGTAAAATCGGAATGATTGGTAAGACATATCGTCATGCCAATCGTTATCTGGAAATTATCAAAGTACTTACAAAGTACGGGTTTGTTGATGTCGTTTCTAAATCCCATTTGGAAAGTGTTATTGATCTTGGTCGAAAAATTGTTTTCAGCAAAGCAGATTCAACTATAGGCTCTCTATCGCGTTGGGAGCGTATGAGATTGGTTTTGGAAGAACTCGGCCCTGCATTTATCAAATTCGGTCAGATAATGAGTACCAGGCCGGATTTGATTCCTCTTGAATTAATTCCCGAATTAAAAAAATTACAGGACGCAATTCCTCCCTTTTCAGAAACTGATGCGGTATCGCTTATTGAAAAAGAGTTGGGGAAAGCTATTTCGGAAATATTTGATACTTTTTCCTCTACACCTGTTGCTGCTGCATCCATATCTCAGGTTCACAAAGCAGTTCTTATTGAAGGAGAAAAAGTTGCAGTTAAAGTACAGCGTCCGGGAATTGACCGGATTATCGAAACTGATTTGGAGATAATGTTTCATCTGGCTACTATGATGGAGAAGCATGTTGAGGGCATGAAATCTTTAAACATCATTCTTCTTGTAGAAGAATTCGAAAGAGCCATCCACAAAGAATTAAACTTTTCTATTGAAGCCTCAAATCTGGAACGATTTGGGAATAATTTTCAAAAAGACCTAAATATTTACGTACCCAGGTGCTACAGGAATTATAGCACAAAAAAGGTGCTGACAATGGAATTCATAGATGGAATAAAAATTTCAGACACTGAAAGTCTTGAGGCAAATTCCCTTGATCGGAAAATGATTGCAAAAAGAGGGGGAGACCTGATACTAAAACAAATATTTGAATTTGGATTTTTCCATGCCGACCCCCATCCGGGAAATATCTTTGTATTGCCTGAAAACGTAATTTGTTTCCTTGATTTTGGGATGATGGGAACATTAACCCGTACAACAAGGGAATTAATTACATCAATGGCTGCCGGAGCAATTAATAATGATATCGACAGAATTATCAGGAGTTTGCTCAGACTGTGTGAAACAATCGGAAAAGTAAACAACCAGAAACTGGAGTTACAGATAACTGAACTTATCGACAGATATTTTCAAAAATCGTTGGAGCAAATGGATATGCCTGACCTTATCAACGATTTAATTAAATTTTTCCCTGAAAACAACCTGATAATACCTTCTGACCTGTATTTGTTAGGGAGATCTTTGCTTCTTTTGCAAGCAGATGGAGAAATGCTTGATCCTGATTACAATGTAGCAAAGCACGTAGAGCCCTATTTAACGAAGATGATTCGGGAGCGTCTTTACATTCGTAAAATCGCGAAAGACTTTTTCGTTTCCTCTGAAGAATTGATACAATTGACTAAAGAACTACCTTTTGAGATTCGAGAGATAATCGAAAAAGTGAAAAACGGTACAATAAAAATGGATATTGAGCATAAAGGACTTGATCCAATGCTTTATTCTCATGAGAGAATAAGTAATCGAATTACTTTTGCAATTGTTTTAGCCTCCATAATAATTGGATCCTCCTTAATTGTGCATTCTAAAATCCCTCCATTGTGGCATGATATCCCTGTTATTGGGCTTGCCGGATTCCTTGCGGCAACTGTTCTTGGATTTTGGCTTCTCATTTCTATTTTTCGGCATGGGAAGATGTAAGATGTTTTTTGCCTTTTTTTATGATAACTAAATTGTTAATTTGAAAGATGAAATTTAATATTAAAAAATTTCTATTGCCAGTAATACAACTAAGAATAGACTGGAAAATTAAGATTTATGTAATAACTGCAGTTGTTGGTGCAATAGTTGGTTTGCTTATTCTTTTTCCATTAAATCAGGGTATCTTTTTTTATGAATATGTACAAAATGAACCTGATGATCCAACCGTTATCCAATTTATCCAGAGCCAGTTTAATATGTTATTTTCTGGCGAAAGTACAGGTAAACTTATCTTTTATTCTACCGTAGGTGCTCTACTTGGATTGTTAACTGCAAAAATTCATATATCGTTAAACAGTCAACTCAGATATATTGAACAGATAAGTGGAGAATTAACAAAAGATTTAAAAAAACTTGTTTCACATGGAGAAAGTTCCTCATTGGAGTTTAAATCTACATTCCGGTGGGATATTAAACAATCTAAGGTTAACAAGCAACTCGTATTTGTTATTTTAAAAACAATTGCCGGTTTCATGAATAATAATGGAGGTACTCTTCTTATCGGAGTTAATGATGATGGTAAAATTATTGGTTTGGATAAGGATTACCAAAATCTTAAAAAACAAGATAGGGATGGTTTTGAACAATCAATATTTACTGCAGTATCAACTAATCTTGGCACTGATTTGTCTAATTATATCCATGTGATTTTTCATACTATAGATAACAATGATATTTGCCGGTTAATTATTATGCCGGCACCAAGACCGGTTTTTGTAAAACAAGAGGGTTGTACAAAATTTTATATTCGAACAGGTGTTAGTACCCGTGAATTGAATATTGAAGAAGCTACTAAATTTATTGCAGATCGTTGGCAGAAATAAAAATATAACAATAGAAACAATTGATAATTTAAAAATTATTAATCCATGAAAAGAATCGTTATACTTTTAATAATTATTTGCATTGCAACGGCAAGTTCCTTTGCTCAGATAAGTTTGAGACGAAATAAAAAAGTAGAATCAATCGAAAAACTTGACAGCAATATTTATTATATTAAACAGTTTGATATAAAAACTTTACCTGACGATACAACTGGGGAGAACTTTTTTAAGCTTTTTAAAAACATGGATATTTATAAAACTGATTTCTACTTTCTAAAAAAGCAAGGGCAATTATTTAAAGAAGATATAAAAAATTTGCTTTCAGAAAAATCAGATATAAATATTTTGGAGTTATACGAAATTCTTGAACTGGGAAATCCTGCAATCGACCCTGATACCTTAACATTTTTTATAGAACGTATACATACATACGAAACTATATTTGGGTTATATCAAAAACTCGACGAAAGGATAACTGAACTGGAAAAGGATAATCCATATACCATTTACCTGGGTGGATTAAAACGAAATCTGGCAATTCTCAAAAATTATATGAATCATTTACTTAAGTATTATTATTGCCAATATAGTTACATAAATACAAGTAATATGATAATTAAAGGTGTTATTTTATATATGGATAATGACCTGTTTGGGATAACAAATCATGACATGGACTACACGGGCGGTGGACGAATAGAGCTTACTACCGATCTTTTAAAAATGCGAATGTTTCGTTTTATAAATAATGATAAAATTCTTGCTTATCAGGGAGTATTTTTCGGAACAGAAGCATACACTCCATATATTCGAAATGCTAGTATCTTTAACACCGATACAAGCTTTGATGTAAACGACCGACCATTCGCTTCGTACGAATATATTGGTCGTTCAAAATATAGACTGCTCTATAATGGCAATGCACGCATGCGAAGTGATTTTAAACTGGGGGTTATTGGTGGAGATGTTGGAAATGTTTTTCAATCTGTGATTCATCGTGATCAATTTGTGTCTTCTTTAAAACCATATGGCTGGGATAGTCAAATTGCCAATGGGGGACGTTTTGCATGGAATATTGATCATTATATGGATGTTATGTTATTTTCTGGTCAAGGCGATATTTTTAAAAAGGAGCGAAAAACTCTAAAATGGGTAAATGTTCCATTACATATTGAGTTGCATTTTGGGAATGAGTTAACAGCGGTTGGTGCCGGTATTGGGTTTTCTACTTTGAGTTTTAAGCAACAAAGTGGAACCGGAGATCTGAAAATTCCTGCAGGAAAAAATTGGAATTGGGTTGCATCGGCAAATATTCGTTACCGTTATGTAATCCACAATTCAATGTTAGAAGGATTAGGTATGATAGATACTTTTGAGGATGATGACGATCCTTTTGCGCCAAAAGATATGTATAGACTCGATAAAAATGAAGTAGAACGAAACCTTATAATGGGCGATGTCTCTCTGGGAATACGGTTTATGAAGACAACATTTTTTTACAAATGCTCATTTAATACCCGAGAATACGATAAGCCTAAAGCTAAAGATTATTATACCTGGGGTAGGATTGGTTTAAGCTTTATACTTTAAATCATTAGTGTCCGACAAATTTAATTTTCTTACTTCATAACTATTCTAAATTTTAAAAATCCGAAAAGCCCCTTAATCTTTTGATTTGCACTTTTAACTGATATTTAATATTTCTTTTTTAATTAAAAAAATGTTACTTTTCTGAAGTAAACAGACCAAACTCAGAAATATTAAATATCTAATGAAACAACACATAACTTTCTTGCTGAAAGAACGTGCTTCTCATTACGGGAATCGCCAGGTCTTTAAATTTAAAAATAAAACACACGGGAAATATGAATCATTAAGTTGGAATGCTTTGCTTGCCCAAACTAATAAAGTTTCGAAATCTCTTATTTCTCTTGGTTTTGGACATAATGATAAAATAGGTATCCTGAGTAGCAATAAACCGGAATGGATGGTTTCAGATTTGGGAATTTTTGCTGTGCGGGGAGTAGTTGTTCCGTTTTATGCAACAGCTTCGAAACAGGAGATTAAATATATTGTAGATGAAACTGAAATGAAATTATTGTTTGTTGGGAGTAATAAGCAAATTGAAAAAGCTGTTTGGTTATTAGATCACTGTAAAGCTCTTGAGAAAATAGTAGTTTTTGAAGGTGATTTACCTAAAAATGATGACCGCTTTATAGCATGGCCAGGTTTTCTGAACTTATCAGATGATGATCAGCTTAACGCGAAACTGGACCAGATTACAGAGGAAATTCAACCTGATGATTTAGCTACAATTATTTATACTTCGGGAACGACAGGAGAACCAAAAGGAGGTATGATAGGACATGATAATTTTATGAATGCCTTTAAAATTAATTATGAGAGATTGAATATCAATGAAGATGATATTTCATTATGTTTTTTGCCTTTGAGTCATGTATTTGAACGCACATGGACATTATTCCTGTTATATTGCGGAGCAACAAATGTATTTCTGGAAAATCCGCGAGAAGTTATTGATGAGCTTTCTATGGTTAAACCAACGGTAATGTGTACTGTGCCTCGTTTCTTTGATAAAACTTATGACGGAATTCAAAAAGAAACAGAAAAATGGCCATCTTTTAAAAAACGAATTTTTAACTGGTCGATTGAAATTGGGCATAAGTACATTGAATATCTGAAAAATTCTGAGAAAGCTCCTGGATTATTAGAATTACAAAGATTTATTGCAGACAAATTGGTATTAAAAAAATTAAGATCAATTTTTGGTGGAGAAATTAAAGTAATGCCATGTTCCGGAGCTGCAATTAATCCAAAAATACTCAGATTTTTTCATGCAACAGGAATATTTATTAATTATGGTTATGGTGCTACAGAAACCACTGCTACCGTATCTTGTTTTAAACACGATAAATATAACTTCGATTATTGTGGAAGCATAATGCCTGAAGTATCAGTGAAAATTTCAGAACAAAAAGAAATACTGGTTAAAGGAAAAACAATTTTTAAAGGATATTTTAATAAACCTGAAGAAACAACCAAAGTTTTGAAGGACGGATGGTACATGACCGGAGATGAAGGCTATATTGTGGATGATGAGTACCTGGTTATGACGGATCGAATAAAAGATTTAATAAAAACTTCAGGTGGGAAATATGTTTCTCCGCAAAAGTTGGAATTATTGTTAGGACAGGATAAGTATATAGAACAGCTTGTTATTATAGGAGATAATAGAAAATATATAACTGCATTAATTGTCCCTTCATTTGAAAATTTAAAAGAACAAGTCATTAAACTTGGATTAGATCCTGATAATAATGACTTGATTGCTTCAAATAATGAAATTAATAATTTTATACAACAAAGAATCGATTTGTGTCAGGCAGAACTAACACCTCATAGAAAGGTTGTAAAATTCACTTTATTGCCTGAAACGTTTAGTATTGATAATAAAGCATTGACAAATACACTTAAGATTCGTAGAAAAGTTATTGCTAAGCAATATTATGATTTGATTGAAAAAATGTACTTATCGGCCTAATTTCCAACGACGATGCGACCATAACCAATTAGCAGGTTCTTTGTAAATTACCGATTCAAGTTTATTAGCAAATCTGGATGTAATTTCTCCATCTTCTAATTCAGATGGTTTATCTGCAAGAACTGATAGTTCAATTGTATAATAACCACGTTTCTTTCTTTGTACATCAATGTAAATAACAGGGTAATTGTTAGCTCGGGCATGCTTTTCAGGCCCATGTAAAAAAGCAGTATCTCTTCCCAGAAAATTTATCCAGTAAGCATTACTTTTGTACTTATTGCCCGGACTCTGGTCGGCGGCCATTAAAAAAACCGTTGGAGTATTTATTAATTCTTTAAAAGTAGATGTTGTTTTGTTTATTGATGCCAATACAGTTCCATATCTTGTTCTGCTCCAACGCATAAAAGAATCAATCCATTTATTACTAAGAGGTTTGTATAGTCCAACAACGGTATAATCTGTTTGCAAACTTGCTGATAAACTACCCCATTCCCAATTACAATAATGTCCTGTAACTGCAATTATACTTTGTCCTGATTCATAATAATCGTTTAATAATTCAGGATTTAAAATTTTATGGCGTTTAACAATTTGTTTACGAGTCATTGTAAAAGCTTTAATCCCTTCTACAATATTATCAGAAAGGTTCTTGTAAATAGTAGGAAGGAGCTTATTGATTTCTTTCTCATTTTTTTCAGGAAAACATTTTTTAAGATTTTGAATGACAACTTCTTTCCTATATCCAAAAATCAGATAAATAAAAAGATATAATAGGTTTGATAATTGATAAAGTAGAAAAAAAGGAAATAAACCAAAAAGGAAAACGAAAATGAAAAAAATAAACGCAAGTAAAAGATTCATAGAAAAAATAAATTATTTAGATTGATGAATAAATGTAAAATTTTATGTTGACAAAACGGATTAAGTAATGTGAAAATGTAGATATATAAAAATAGTTTATTTAAATAAAAATTGCACTGCTGTACAAAAATTGGCCTTCCAAAAGGCTTCGTTATGTTCACCTTCAGGATCAACTTTAACAACTAGATTATCATCCGTAAACCCCTTTTTTCGCAATAGCTTTTCCATTTTTAAAGTCAGTTTGGTACCTTCTTTACCTCCAATAAGCATGTAAATTTTAATATTTTGCTTTAGATTTTTTTCTTCTGTAAATGAAAATACATTTTTTGAGTACCAAAATGATGGAGAAAAAACACCAGCTTTACTAAATATTTCAGGATATTCAAAAATTGCGTAATGTGAGATAAAACCCCCCATTGAACTGCCCATAATGGCAGTATTTTCTCTATTGGAAAGTGTCCTGTATTGGTTATCAATAATAGGTTTTAAATCCTCAACAATAAATTCCATATATTTTTTACCTTCAGGTTTTCCGTTTCTGATGTTTTTCCAAGGACCATATTCAGTCATCCTGTATTGTTGCCCATTATCAATACCAACAATAATTAATTTAAAATTATCAGATGCATATAAACTATCTAAAATCTCGTCTACACTCCATTCGCCAACATATGAAGTAGAATCATCGAATAAGTTTTGACCATCATGCATGTATAAAACGGGGTAACATTCATTGCTGTTATCATATTCGGGTGGTAAATAAATTCTTATTTTTCTGTATCTATCTAATTGTTTAATATAAATTGAATCATTTGTTATTACAACGTTTTTACTTATTGTCGACTTTCTTTCATCGGCATTTGCCGTAATATTAAATAAAAATAAAAACAGCAGAACTATACTTATATTCCTTATCATAGCAGTAATTATTAAAATTATAATTTTCTAAATTACTTAAAAAATCAGTATTAGAAGATATGTTTTTTAATTTTTTTGTCCTTAAAAATCAAATCACAACAATGTAAAAAACACCGATTTATTTACAACCCAAACCTATAAATTTTCAATCTATAGTGATTTAGTTTTAACAATACTTAATTGTTTCAAATCTTTTATTAAAGTAAAGCGAATACAACCAAAATAATTATTATAGCTAAAATAGCTAAATAAGCGAATGGACTTGCAAAATTAAATGTAAATCCTAACGATGGATCCTGTTTAGGAATTGATAACCTTGGATCTTTTCGATTAAAATAAAATGGACCTTTCCAGTTTCCCGGATCTTTACTCATGTTATTAAGAATATTATTGTCTAATTTGTTTTTCATGATTACAAATATTTAATGTTTACTTTTTAACTTCAATAATAGAAAAAGGGGCTGCTGTTTGTACTATCCTATTTAATTTTAAGCCGGATTGTTTAATTATTTCCTTAAATTCTTCACGGGTACGTTCTTTGCCACCATTTCGGCTAACAAGCATTTGTATATCGTACAATTTTGCAAAAGAATATCGATTATTATTTTCAATAATAGGTTCAAAGATCAATATTTTACCATTTGTGGGTAATACTGTTTTGGTTTTTTTTAATATGTCAATACTTTGATCATCAGATAAGTTATGAATAATGCTTTTTAGTAAATATATATCTGAACCGGCTGGAATTGTTTCAAAAAAGTTACCGGAAATAGTTTCTGCCCGATCAGAAACTCCATATTGCTCAAAAATTTTCTTTGCACCTTCAATTACATGCGGAAGGTCAAATACTTTCCCTTTAATTGATTTGTATTTATATAAAATCATAGCAAGCAAAATTCCCTGTCCTCCTCCAATATCAATAATGTTTTTTGCTTTACTAAAATTATATTCTGATAGTATGGCATAACTCAACATTATAGAGGAGTTTGTCATGGCTTGATTATATATTTCGTTTCTATCCGGATTTTTTTCCAGATATTCGAAAACATCCATTCCTAAAACCTTTTCTGATGCATTTTTGCCTGTTTTAATAACATGATCCAGCTCTTCAAACATTTTCCAGTTAATGCTATTTACCTGGTGAATAATCATGTGCCGCATAGAATCTTGATGATTAAGCATAGTTCGTGATAATCTGTTATTTGCAAAAACATGATTTTTCTTTTCAATGAAAATTCCCTGACTAACTAGCATTCGCATTAACCTGTAAAGTGATTCTTTGTGTGTCCTGGTTAATTCGGCAAGTTCAATTATTGACTTTTCATCATTTTTTAAATATTCGGCTAAGTTCAAATCGGTAGCAACACCAATAGCACGTGTAACATAAAATCCTTGAACCATTTCAATAATTGCAACATTTGCAGGTGTGAGTTTTCGGGATAGGCGAACCAGAAAATAACGAAATCGTTCAAATATTTTTAATATTTTAGCTGGCGGATATTTAGGAATTTTTACTTTTTGTTGCATGTCAAGGTCAAATAATGAATTTATAAAAATAGAAAACTTTTTTAGATTATACCTAAGTAAAGCGATTGGAACAAAGTGGACAACCGCTTTACTTAGGTATAATCCCGACATAGAAATTGTTGGATTTCACCAATTGAGAGAAACGAAAATTGACGAAATCTTTACAATTACTTAGTCGATTGAGAGGTTTTGCGATAGCAAATCGCTCAATTTGGGTAAAAACCCACCGGGTTTTGACGAAAATTAAAAAAAACTCCGAATTTCTGACTATTTTTACCAGTCAATTTAAAAAGCGATGAAATATAGTTTTAAAACTGAAGTACGTGGATATGAATTAGATTCTTACGGTCATGTTAACAATGCTGTGTATATTAGTTATATAGAGCAGTCCCGATGGAAAATACTTCAGCAAACCAGACTATTAGACTCCTTATTAACCAAGGGGCTATTATTGGTTGTTACTGAAACCAATATTCGTTATATGCGTGAGTTAAAATTATTTGATAAAATCGAAATTGTAACTTCAGTGAAGTATGATGCACCTTATTTGGTTTTTAATCATGATATTTTGAATTTGAGTTCAGAATTTAAAGCTGCAAAGGCTCAGGTTAAAACTCTTTTAATTGATAAAGAACGTACTCCTCAGGATATTTCGGAAGAGTTATTGGCAATTGTAAATTAATTTTACTAAATGGATCAATCTAACATATTAAGCTGGGAAAGACAGGGAGACTTTGGAATACTATCTATATCGAACGGTAAAGAAAATTATTTGGACCAACCTGATTTTATAGATATTGAGCTGTTAAGAAAATGGACATCTGAAGAAGAATTAAAAGGAATTATTATTCAAGGAATTGGTCGTAATTTTTCAGCAGGTGCTGATCTTAAAAATTTAATTGAGCTTGCCCAAAATCAAAATCTATTAGCAGAAAAAATTAATAAGGGAAAGAAACTTCTTGAATTAATAGAAAATCTTAATATACCTGTTATTGCTTCGATAAATGGTGTCTGCTTTGGTGGTGGGCTGGAAATTGCATTGGCATGTCATATACGTATTGCTTCAGAAAAAGCTTTGTTTGCTTTTCCGGAAACTAACCATGGATTAATTCCCGGCTTAGGAGGTGGATACAGAATTGCCCGCTTGTTAAGGAATAAAGCTTTTGAGATTGTTTTAAAAGGAGATATGATAAATGCACATAATGCAAAAGAAATAGGATTGATTGACTATATTTCGGAAAAGAAAGATTCTTTTGATTTGGCAATGGAAAAGTTAAAAAGTTTTACTTCGGACCGTTCTCTTGAAGTAATTCATTATGCTATGCAGGCAATACATAACGCAAGCAGATTAAGCAGAGAGGAAGCATTAAAGATTGAAACAGAGTTATTTTGTAAATTAGCAGTAAAAGTAAAGGATCGTTACCAGAATTAAAATGTATAAAGAAATTGTTCAGGTTAAATCGCTTGATGAAATAGAAACAATTTTGTCTAAGCATTCAGACGATTATTATTTTATTGATAAGGAACTTAAATCTGTTGAGCATAAAAATACTGTTAAGAGTCTGGGAGCAAGATATTTAATTAAAAAGTCCATTTTGGATTTTTTAGAACTAAATAATGAGTTTAAGGATATTGAAATTGAAAATGAGCAGAATGGAAAACCTGTTATATCTTTTAAAGGAAGGGTTAAAGATAAAATTGATGATAAGAAAATAAGAAATGTACAGTTATCTATTTCGCACTCAAGAAATTTTGTTTCAACTTTAGTTGTTATTGAAGGTTATGATATAATCTAATGTGGTGAAATATAGATTTTATTCTAACTCAAGAAAAACAGTGGAATACTGCCTGCCTGTCGGCAAGGCAGGGAATATTGCAATATTGGAAAAGATTATGGAATTTCCATTTTTCCTCCCGAAAACTTTCGGGATTCCATTATTCCAAGCATAAAAAGGATAAATTAAAAAGATAATCTTTATAAATCAATAATATTTAAATCATAGTTTTATTGAAAAATGTTTACAGTTATAAATTGGTATATAAAAGATAAAATCGGATTCTTAGAACTAAATAATCCTCCATCGAATCCAATGGATTCAGCATTTTTTGAGGAGTTTTATTGGTGGAGAACTGAAGTTGTTGAAAAAGCTGATATCAAAGCTGTTATTATATATGGTAATGGCAGACACTTTTCTACCGGAGCTGTATTAGATGATTTATTGGGAATTATTAACAGGAGTCATGTTCAAAGTGGTGACATTAAAAAAATCAGCAATTTTTTAAATAGAAATAGCAGAATTTTTTATTCATTAAAAGATTTAAAAATCCCGGTAATAGCTGCTATTCGAGGTGTTTGTTTAGGTTCTGCTTTTGAGCTTGCTTTATGTTCAGATTACATTATATGTGGCGAAAAAGCAGTTTTAGGATTACCTGAAACAACGTTTGGGTTAATTCCCGGTTGTACAGGAACGTATGTTTTACCAAAAGTTATTAAAAAATCATTGGCAATAGAATTGATACTCAGTGGTAAAACATTTTCTCCACAGGAAGCAGAAGAATGGGGAATTGTACACAGTATTGTACCTACAAAAGAAGTATTAAAAAACGCAATAATTAATGCCAAAAAATTGAGTGCTGGCTTTATTAAAGAATTAAAATCTTTATAGAAAAATGAGAATTAAATGAATCAAAATAAATCATCAGAAATATATGTAAAACTTACCGGTACAGGTTCTTATTTGCCGGGAAATCCAATAACTATTGACGAAGTTGATAATTATTTGGGCGAATTAACTGAAGCACCAAAGAAAATTCAGAAATGGCTGCATCGCATGAAGAATTTAATGAAAGAAATGCTTGAAGTTGATTATTACCACTTTGCTATTGACCCTAAAACACGTGAATTTACTGATGATAATAT
>JAUVLS010000227.1 GCA_030600625.1 Bacteroidales bacterium | reverse complement strand
TGACAAAAACGCACCAGGTACACCATGTCCGGTACAGTCAACAGCAGCAATCATTTCTTTGTTATCTATAATTTCTAACCAGTAGAAGTCACCACTTACAATATCCTTAGGCCTAAAGAAAATAAATGTATCGTCAAAAGGTATTTCTGGTGGTAAAACTGCTGTTTGTATACGTTTTGCATATCGAATACTATCAGTAATATCTTTGTTTTTCTTCTCCAGTTCAATACTCTTCTGAACTACCTCGGCTGTTCTTTCCTCAACCTTTTCTTCAAGAATTTTCTTTTCTATTATTAAGTTTCTTTCACGAACCTTTATATAAGATATTATAGCTAAAATACCGACAGCAATTGCTGATAAAATAAACCACCATGTTTTGTAAAATGGTGGGCGAATGGTAAAGGTATAAGTTATTGGTTCAGCGTTCCAAACACCTGCGCTATTTTTTGCTTTTACCTTAAAAGTGTATTTTCCCGGAATTAATGATGAATAGGTTTCTTCTGTCCTTTCAGTTATCGGGCGCCAGTCTTTATCTGCCGGCTCAAGCATAATTTGATATTTAACTGCATCAGGATTATTTAAACAAATACTATTATAATCAAATGTAAAATCGTTTTCTAAATAACTAAATATCTGGTCCGGAATCATTTCCCTGTCTTCACGATTTACTTGCAAACGTGCCACATGTGTTAATGGTACCGACTGACTACAAATATCTAGTGACGGTTGATATTTAGTTACTCCCTTTACAGTCCCAAACCAAAGATTTCCTTTATTGTCTTTATATGTTGCATTTTCCTTTGCTTCGATACCCGTAAACCCACTTTTTTCGGTATAAACACGAATGTTCCCCTTAGCATCAATCTTATTAAGCCCCCTGCTTGTTCCAACATATATATCATTGTTATCATCAACGTTAAGCTGATTAATCAAATTCGAAAGCAAACCATCATTTTCCGTAATTGTTTTAATAACTTTTTCGCCATTACATACAAGTATACCCTTCGCAAGAGTTCCGATTAAGATATTTCCGTCTTTATCCTCAACCATGCATTTAGGAGTAACTATACCATCAAACTCAACTTTCTTAAATGATTCGCCTTCTATAATATTTAAACCCTTATTTACTATACCTACCCATACACGGTCTTTGGAGTCAACATAAATTGCCGAAATATCTTTTCCATTTAATCCATTAACTTGGGTAAGTAATGTGCTTTTGTCCTCCTTAATATCATAATAAATTAGTCCTTCCATCGTTCCTACCCAAAGCTGATTATTTTTATCAACATCCAGAGCAGTTACAACCATATTGGTGCTAAAATATCTATTAATAACAGGATTGTTTTCAAACCTGCCGGTTTTATAATTATACATCGTAACACCAACATCAGCAGTCCCAATCCAGATATTTCCATTATTATCATTTTTTAAATATCTGATTTGGTCGCCAATTCCATTAGACTCCTGGTTATAATGAGCAAACTTTATTCCTTTATCTCCGGCATTTGGATTATACACCGAAATTCCTTTATTAGTACCAACCCAATACTTGTCTCCTTTATCCTGCACAATAGCCCAAACGTTTTGGTCAATTAACCCATCATCAGTACTATAAGAAATAAATTTCTCTCCTTTAAATATAGCCAAACCATGCTCATGTGTTCCTATTAAAATATTCCCTTCTACATCTTCCAGAATATTCAAAATTTTTAAATCCGACAAACCATTAGACCCATCAAAAGTTTTAAAACCATCATCCGAAAATTTGGTTATTCCTCCTCCCCATGTTCCTACCCATATATTACCTTTGCTATCTTCGGTAATAGTACTTATCCAGTTATTAGCCAAGCCATCACGGGCATCGTAAATTTTAAATTCATTCTTTTCTTTTAAATACCTGAATAAACCACCATGAAAAGTTCCAAACCAAATATCTCCTTTTTCATCTTCGTGCATTGCAGTAATTTGAAAATATCGCGACAATCCTTTAGGAGCATACTTTTCAAATGAATTTTCTGATTTATTATATTTTTTTAACCCAATATCAGTAATAAAAAAAAGTGTGTCACCTTTAGCCATTGTTCCAGAAAACACCAAATCACTTATTTGTCGTCCTTTATATTGTTCATATACGTTTTTTTGGGAATCAAATTCAAAAGGGTTTTCAATTTTTATTAATCCGTCTCCAAAGGTTGTAATCCATAATACATTTTCTTTATCCATTAAAAGTGATGAAATTTCAACACTTAAAGAATCACTAATAGGATGAATTTTAAACTTTTCACCATCATAAAAAGAAACACCTCCTGATTTATGCCCCATCCAAATATTACCATCATTATCTTTTAATAAAGTCTTTATTCCTCCTTCAGCTAATCCATGTTCAGCTGTATAATTTGTAAAATTTACTCCATCAAACTTTGAGATTCCACTTTCAGTTGATAACCATAAATAACCATGGTCATCTTGTATAACATCATACACCTTTGATTGCGGAAGGCCCTCCTTTACACCATAATAATCGAAATAATAAGTTTGAGCAGAGATAGTAGATATACTTAGCAGTATTACTGCATAAAAAAAAGTTATTCGCTGTAATAAGCGAATAACTTTTTTAGTTTTCGGATTATGTAAAAAAATCATATTTTATTTTTTTGTTATCTTTCTTTTGAAATAAAGAAGAATGTTCCTCCTTCATCTTCTAATCCATCTATCTTACCAAATTGTGGTTTTTGCATTCCGTCTTTAGCCACAGCTACAGTTACTTTAGAAACAATATTCTCGATTGGTAAACATGCATTAGGATTATTCCTTAAGGCATTAGCAAAAGTTCTTGTAAATTGTGAGTGATCAACAGCTAATTCATATCCCGCAGAAGAAAATACCTGTGATGATTTAAATTTCGTTGCTTCCCAATCGCCACAATCTCTTTCTTTTAATCCTGAGCGCATAGCCTGATAAAATGTAGGACCGGACTCACATGCATCTGATATTACTAATGTATGAGTAACAAAGGTTGCATAGGATTGCAAGGCTGCTTTTAATGTACTAATGTTGAAATATGTAAATTCGTCATCACGCGTAGCATCAACTGGCACCCAATATCCAATGTCATTAATAAACTTACCGTGTCCGGCATACCAAACAAGTAACGAATTAACCTGGTTACTTCTAACAAGATCGCGTAATTCAATTGCAAAGAATCTTTCCATCTCAGCTTTGGTCATATTTTCTTTATGAAGAATATTATGAATTTTATAGTTTGCCAATGCAGCCTTCATCATACTAACATCTTTAACAGGCCCTTCTAAACTGGCAAAAGTTTCATAATCTGAATTCTCAACGAATATTACCCAGGTCTTACCCATTGGGTTTTCCTGAGATATTTCAAGTGCTTCACGGTTGATCGTAAATTCCATTTCACCAACATTCCCGTAAATATCTTCAGCTTTAACAACAAATTTATTTTTATTGGCAATATCAAT
>JAUVLS010000115.1 GCA_030600625.1 Bacteroidales bacterium | reverse complement strand
TTCGTTTTTGGAGATTCGTGAGAATAAGAGTCGATATAAATCATATAATCCGGAAATTGTTCCAACTGTGGCTCGTGGATTTTTTGTAATAGATTTATTATCAATGGCAATAGTTGGTGTTAATCCGGTACTTTCTAAAATATCCGGTCGGGATTTTTGCTGAATTAAACTACGGGCATAAGTCGAGAAACTTTCGGTAAATCGAAATTGCCCTTCGGCAAATAAAGTGTCAAATGCCAATGATGATTTTCCACTTCCACTTACTCCTGTAAGCACAGTTAATTTATTCCTGGGGATTTTAATATCAATATTTTTTAAATTATGAGTATTAACCCCTTGCAAAGTTATCGGAGCATTAATAATTTCTTGCAGATCAATTTTGTCTTTAGTTTCTTCATAAGATTTCTTTTCAGTTAGAGCTCTTGCCGTATGTGAATCTTTGCATTTTAGAAGATATTCGTATGTTCCGGAGAAAACTACATTACCACCAGAGTCTCCTCCTTCAGGACCTAAATCAACAATATGATCTGCATTTTTTATGATTCCGAAATCATGCTCTATTACAATTACTGTATGATTTTTTTTGGTCAGATTTTTTAATGCATCAAGCAAGATTGAGACATCGTAAGGATGTAATCCGGTAGTTGGTTCATCAAAAATATAAACTGTATGATTTTTAGAAGGTTTTACTAATTCGGCAACTAATTTCAGGCGTTGAGCTTCACCTCCTGATAATGTGGTAGCCGATTGCCCCAGAGCTAAATATCCAAGTCCTAAATTATTCATTACTTCCAAATAATGATATATTTTAGGTTCATCTTTAAAAAAACCACAGGCATCTGAAATTTCCATTTCCAGTACTTCGGAAATATTTTTGCCTTTGTATTTAATATTTAAGGTTTCTTCATCATATCTTTTACCTTCGCAAGCTTCGCAAATTGTTTCAACATTAGATAAAAAGTGCATTCCTGTTTGAGTATATCCGGCACCTTCGCATATTTCGCAACGCCCTCCTTTGGTGTTAAAAGAAAAATGTCCCTGATTCCATTTGTTTTTTTTCGAGCCGGCTAAATCGGCATATAATTTACGAATATGATCAAATAGTTTCGTGTAAGTTGCAGGATTACTTCTTGGAGTTCGACCAATTGGTGTTTGATCAATTTTAATAATTTTTTGAATTTCAATATCGGAGATTATTTCTTTACAATTTAGGTTTTGATTAAAATTCCCGGCGAATTTATTTTCGAAGTATTTCCCCAGAACATCAAAAACCAATGTTGATTTCCCTGCTCCCGAAACTCCTGTTACAACATTTAATGCATGCAGTCGAAAATTAATATCAATGTTTTTTAAGTTATGTAAATTAGCCCCTGATATTTTTAACCATTTATCTTTTAAGACTTTATTAAGTTCAGGTTTATAATCTTGTTCTGATAAATATTTTATTGTTTCACTTTCCTTTCCCGCCTGCCGGACGGGCAGGTTTATTACTTTTTGAATATCTGCAATGTTTTCATTGAAAAGGATCATTCCTCCATCTTTCCCCGCATAAGGACCAATATCAATAATCTGATCAGCATTTATTATCGTTTCCATGTCATGTTCAACAACCAAAACAGTATTTCCCTGATTGCGTAACTCTTTCATTATATTAATCATCCTTTTATTATCTCTGGGATGCAGTCCTATGGAAGGCTCATCTAATATGTAAAGGATTCCACGTAATCCGGTTCCTACTTGTGTTGCCAGTCTAATTCGTTGTGCTTCGCCACCTGAAAGCGTTGTTGATTCACGTATTAAGCTTAAATATCCCAAACCTAAATCTTCAAGGATTTGACATCGTTCAATTATCTTTTCAGTAATTGATTCAGCAACAGTTTTTTATCCTTCTCAAATCGAATATTTTGAAATGCTTCTTTAAGTTTAGAGATTGACATTTCAGCATACTCAATAATATTTTTGTAATCTATAGTAACAGATAATGCTTTTTCATTTAATCTTTTTCCATTGCAATTACTACATTTTACTGTTTTTGCAAAACGCAATATATTTGGATTTCGATCAACCCGAAGGATGTTTTCCATTATAGGTACAATTCCTTTATAATATCCTTCTTCGCGAGGTTTGGCTGTTATTCCGTTCCACTTCATTCTTGATTCTAATGTGTGTTTGCCAAAAGGAATTTTTATTTTGTTACTTCCATTCAGGATGATGTTTTTTTGTATGTCAGTTAAATCCTTCCATGGAATATCAACATTAAATCCTTCAGACTGGCATACCTGATCCATTACATCGATTGTAACTTGCGAATAAATTGTATAACCTGATGGTGTTGTAATTTTAAGAGCACCCTCACGTAAGCTTTTATTTGGATCTTTTATTAAAAGTTCAGGATCGATTCGATCTTCCACTCCTAATCCTTTGCAATGAGGACAAGCTCCTTCAGGATTGTTGAATGAAAAAAGACTTCTGGTTAATTTTAGTTCTGAAAACAGTTTAGATTGTTTTCCTGTACGGGCAAAAAGTAATCTTAAGTAATCATACAATTCACTCATTGTACCAACAGTTGATCGTGGATTTCGGCTTACTGTTTTTTGATCAACAGAAATGGCAGGCATTAAGCCTTTGATACGCTCAATTTCAGGGCGGTTCATTTTTCCCAAAAACTGGCGGGCATAAGACGAAAAGGATTCAAAATATCTTCTTTGACTTTCTTTACAAATTATATCATAAACTAAGGAAGATTTTCCCGAACCTGAAACTCCCGTAAAACACGTAATCTGGTGATGAGGAATTTTTAGACTTACATCTTTTAAATTGTGTTCGCGTGCTTTTTCAATTAAAATATATTGTTGATCCTTATTTTTCATGAATTATTTTGGGTATCAATTATTTTTAGCTACTAATGCACAAATTTATTATGAATATATTTTTTTATTTGTGAATTCGTGGCTTAAAATACAATCCTTTTATAATTTAATTGTAATTCTCCAAAGTTTACGATTAATGCTAATTGGTTACCTGATACTTTCAGATAGTTTATTGCTTGTGCAATAAATTCATCAGCTATACCCGATACGGCTTTTATTTCAAGAATTATCTTATCAAATACTATAAAATCAGCATAAAATTTATGAGGTAATATAATGTCTTTATAATTGACGGTATATTCTTTCTCTCTTTCATAAGGTATTCCTGCTTTTCGAAATTCATATTCCAGGGCGTCTTTGTAAACTATCTCTAAAAAACCTGCTCCAAGATTATTGTGTACTTCAAAACATTTACCGATTATTTGATAACTTTCTTCTTTGTAGATTAATTCACCCATAATTCTTAATTTTTTGCCACTAATGCACTAATTTATTACGAATATTTTTATTCGTGAATTCGTAGCTTAGTATGTTCTGTATATTGTCAAAATTTGAAGATATCAAAAAATATCCCAGAATTGTAATAAATTGTAATTATTATCTACTTACTTTTCAGAAAACAAAATTGTTTAAAATTTGGGTAATAGAAATTTAAAAGAGGAGTTTGTTTCACAAATTGAAAAACATCAGGGAATTATTTACAAAGTTTCCCGGATGTATTGTGATAAAGAAGAGTGTAGGCAAGATCTTTTTCAGGATATTCTGGTTCAATTATGGCAATCGTTTCCTACATTCAATAAACAATCGAAATTTTCGACATGGATGTACAGAGTTGCCTTAAATACAGCAATTGCCCAGTTCAGAAAAGACAAGAAAAACAACGAGGATACTTTGCCTGAAATACCGATAAATATAATTGAAGAAGATAGTTATAAAGAAAAAGAAGACAGGAAGGAACTTGTACAAAGGGCAATTAATAAATTGAGTAAAGCCGAAAAAGCGATTATTATATTATATATGGATGATTACACTTACGAGGAAATATCTGAAATTGCTGGTATTACAATGTCGAATGTTGGGGTTAAAATCAAACGTATTAAAACCAAATTACAGAAAATTTTAAAGGAGCTTGAATATGGACTTTAACGATATCAAAAATACATGGAAAAATTCTTTTAAGGATGAAGAACTTTTTAATAAACAAGAAATTGAAGCGAAGCTGAAAATTAAAGGCAAATCGAATACAGCTCTTAATAAAGTTAAACGAAACTATAAATTTGAATTAATATTAGGAGGAAGCTTCTCTGTTTTTTTTATAGTATGGATGTTCATAAATTTAGCAATGGATTATAAGTTTATTATAATTATTTTGACCGTATTGTTTTTTGGAATACTTATATCTTTTACATGGAGAAATTTCAGAAAAGTAAGAAAAACAATAATATCAAGTGAGCAATTAAAACCTGCGCTGATTAAAACGATTAAAGATATAGAGAGATATGTAAATTTTAACAAAAGTAATTTCAGTAAGTTTCTACTATTGCCTTTTGCTATTTGTTTTGGGATGGTAATTGGTTTGTTTATGAATTCAGCTGATAAGGAAATTTTGGAGATTTTTGATTCAGTTGAAATTATCAAACTAGTAGTAACTTTGGTAATTGTAAGCGCTGTTTTTATACCAATCTCCCAATATTTTAATAAGAAAATGTATAAGCAACACCTTGATGAACTAAAACAATGCTTAAAAGAATTTGAGGAAATAGAAGAGTAAAGAAATTTTTATTTGATATTATAATATAAAAGTGCCAATTGTGTAGTTATGATATTAATACAGTTTTTAAACAATTAAAATAAAGAGGATTAAATTATGAAAAAAGGTGTAATAGGTTATTATATTATTGGGAGTGCCATAATATGGGGTGCAGTAATTGTTGGATGTGCTTTAAAGTTAAAAGGTACATCTTATTATGAGGAAATAAGTTTTATCCTTTCTGGTGGAGCAGGAATTCATCTATTATTTATATGGGGTTCACTTGTAAATCAATTTAAGAAAAAAGTAAAAACAGAAAAAACAGATACTTAGGATTATATATAACACATGTGTAATAGGTTCCAAATTAAACAATAAAATATGATGGAAAATTTAATAATCGAAAAAAAGCCGGCAATTAAACAGGCGTGGTTAAGAATTTTATTATTTATTATAATGTACCTTATTGGTAGTGTAGTGATTACTATGATAGCTGGTGCGTTTATAGTATTAACCGGATATGTTTCTCTCGAAGAGCTACAATCAGTAATGGGTAATAAAGGAGATATTAATATTTTGATTTTTACTCAATTTTTTTCATTGATAGCGGTTGCATTATCTATTTGGGTATTTAGAAAATTTATAGACAAGAAATCAATCATCTCTCTGGGTTTTAAAATAAGAGGAAGACTAAAAGATATTATTGCGGGTTTTTTACTTGGATTTATTCTTATATTATTAGGATTTCTAATACTTTATTTTACAAATCAACTTGAAGTTACAGGAATTACTTATAGTGCTAAAGCCATTTTGGGTTCTTTGATCTTATTTATTATTGTAGCTGTTGTCGAAGAAAGTATGATGAGAGGTTACATTTTGAATAATCTAATAGAGTCGTTAAAGAATAAATATATTGCACTCTTAATATCGGCTGTTATTTTTGCGCTTTT